>JALZUX010000366.1 GCA_023301405.1 Granulosicoccaceae bacterium
TAAACCGAATTCGTATTGGCCAAGCGTGCGGAATGCTCTACGCGTCCGATGATCAAATCACATCAATTGCGCAGGAGTCAGGGTATAAAAGCCTCGCCAATTTCAACCGACATTTCCTCAAGGTGAGGGGAATGACACCGTCCGAGTATCGTGAAACCGCACGTAAAGACCTCGTTCCTAATCATGAGACCTCACTATGAGCAGTGCAACACCCGGTCCGATTTCTGCGACCACCTACGAAAGATCAGCATGCCAAGTGGGCGTTGTTCATTTAGGTTTTGGCGCGTTTCATCGGTCACACCAGGCGGTATACCTTGACGACTACATGGAAACATCCGGTGATTTACGTTGGGGCATCGCGGCGGTAAACCTGCGCCCCACTGAAGCACCACACTTCAAAGCTGCCAATGATGATATCGACCGCCACGATGGCTATTTTTTAAAGTCTTACTCAGCTGACGGTGAATCGAATCTACGTCGCGTGCGCAGTCATGTTCACTTCGCCGACTGGAGCGTTGCACAGGATGATACCGAAGCCCTACTCTCACTTCCATCAGTTCACCTTGTTACTATTACAGTGACTGAAAGCGGTTATTACACCGACGCCAATGGCAACCTGAATCTGGCTGACCCAATAATTAAGGCTGAAATTTCCGGAAAAACTTCCGAAAGTGTTTATTCGTATTTACGTGATGCTCTTTCCAAACGTGTTGCCACAACAGGCGCACCATTGACCATTGCCTGTTGCGACAACATCCGTCAGAACGGCAAAATGCTGGGTGGTAACTTTCTCGCCTACCTCAAGGCTTGCAACCAATTAGACTTAGCCACCTGGGTTGAAAACAACGTTGCATTTCCGTGCTCAATGGTTGATCGAATAACGCCACGCAGCCCGGCAGAGCTTGCCACTGAAATTACCGAACTTGTCGGTACCTCGGTCACCTCGCCAATAATGGCAGAAGATTTTTCACAATGGGTACTTCAATCAAAAGCAGCAGCTGATATGCCCGAGCTTGCAAAGGCAGGGGTAACCGTTACTGCAGACGTAGATCCTTACGAAGAAACTAAAATCAGAGTTCTGAATGGGGGCCATACGGCACTTGCCTATATGGCCGCATTAGAAGGCGTTGAAACATTTGATGCGGCGATGCGTGTGCCGCACCTGTTAGAGCACTTCCAAAATTTTGAAACCCAGGAAGTGCTGCCGGCGCTAACGCTGGACCTTCCATTTTCAAAAACAGACTACCTGCAGAAAATCGTAGCGCGATTTGGCAATGCAGCCATAGGTGATACTGTCGCTCGAATTTGTGCAGACGGTATGGTTAAGTTTCCTATCTTCATACGCCCTACTCTTGAGAGCTGCCTTAAACAGGGAATCATCCCAACGTATTCGATCCGCAGCATCGCCAGTTGGTATGTCTTTGCAATGCACGTTGACGCTGGTAACATCGATTTCAGGTATGACGAACCCAGTTGGAATGATCTAAAAGCACTGTTAGGTACCGAAGCGTTTATCACTAATCAACAGCTTTGGGGCACCTTGCCCACGACCCACCCCGAATTTGCCGAAACACTGCGGCATGAAATTAAACAAATGGAATCAAAATGGCCAATCTAACGCTGCGCAATGTGCGAAAAAGCTATGGTGATGTCCAGGTTATGCATGGCGTCGACCTTGATATCGTTGATGGTGAGTTCGTTGTTTTTGTAGGACCATCTGGCTGCGGTAAGTCAACCTTACTGCGTATGATTGCGGGACTAGAAGAAATATCTGATGGAACTGTTGCCATTGGCGACACAGTCGTTAATGACGTTGCCGCCTCTAACCGCGGCGTGGCGATGGTCTTTCAATCGTATGCATTATACCCGCATATGACGGTTTACAAAAACATGGCTTTTGGACTTAAGCAAGCCAAAACTCCCAAAGCCGAAATCGATAAACGCGTACGCGCCGCCGCTGAAATTCTTCAGATTACAGACTATCTTGAGCGCAGTCCGCGCAACCTATCGGGTGGACAACGCCAACGAGTAGCGATTGGCCGGGCCATCGTCCGTGACCCGGAAGTGTTCCTGTTTGACGAACCTCTGTCCAACCTGGATGCCGCACTACGGGTACAGACACGTCTTGAAATCGCGCGTCTCCATGAACGGCTTGCGACCACAATGATCTACGTGACGCACGATCAAGTCGAAGCGATGACGCTTGCCGATAAAATTGTGGTTTTACGAGACGGACGCATTGAGCAAGTCGGCTCTCCGATCGAGCTTTACGACCGCCCTCAAAACGCGTTTGTTGCTCAATTTATTGGTAGCCCGAAGATGAACTTCTTCACTGCCACAGACTTCACCCCTGCAGGTCAAACGTCATTTGGTCGGGACCTCACCGCTGACATACAAATCGGCATTCGCCCTGAACACTTTACTGTGACAGACCCAGCTAATTCCGTTGTTGAAGGCACGTTAGAGCTTGTTGAGAACCTGGGCGAGTATGCCTTGGTCCATATGCGTACAGCATCAAACGTTGAGTTTATCGCGAAAACAGAAAGACCGCCTACCGAGCCCAAAGGGTCAACAATCGGTTTTGGTTTTAGAGCTGGCCTTGCGCACTTCTTTGATGCAAGCTCTGGCGTACGTCTGGATTAACAACAATTGCTTGTCTGCTCATTCAGATTGAATGAGCAGAACAAAATACGATCCATGCTCAGGCACTTATAGCTTGCCTGAACGCTCATGTAGAGATCATTAGTTTTTTCATCCATACTAACCAATAACTATCAAACACACCTGCCACGCCCATAGGCGGTGTCACTCGCAT
>JALZUX010000367.1 GCA_023301405.1 Granulosicoccaceae bacterium
GGCTGTTGTGACCACATTATTAGCCCATCTAGCAGCTGGGATATATTCAGGTATGAATCGCCCCAATTAAATTTCATTTCCGTGCAATCAAACACATTTTTCATCCGTTATGGGTTAGCACATCACTCACGATTTTTTCATGAGTGCCTACTACCACAATTAAACTACTAACTTTAGAAGAGATATAATTCAATTGAACGCATTATTGCAAACACTAAAAACGAAACTGCAAGGAAACAAAGAAACAGCAACCATCCTGCGAGTTGGGTTGGGCTTGGTATTCATCATCGGGGGCTACAACAAGCTATCGCAACTGCTTGATGCTGATAGAACTGCCGCGATCGTGGGAAGCTATACAGGTGGCAAAGGCTATATCAACGACTTTTTTCTAAACTACCTTTTTGCCGATAGCTCATGGCTTTCTCCTTGGGGTTTTTTAACAGCGCTGTCTACCTTTGAACTCTTGAGCGGAATTGCTCTGGTAGCGGGCCTGATGGTTAGACCGCTAGCGCTTGTCTATGCATTCTTACTTTGGACTTTTGTATTCTCACTACCTGTCGTCACTACCCCGGGGGTCGAGACTTCAATAAGCACTTATACTTCACCAGCAATGTTTGTTCAGATTCGCGATATTGCATTATCCGGGTTCATGTTTACGCTGCTCATAATGGGCTCTGGACGGTTTAGCCTTGACAGTAAGATTCTGACCAACGGTGTCAACACATCAAGTATCGACTGGGATAAACTAGGACTGCTTACGCGCCTGTCTTTAGCCGCCCCACTGGTTATTGGTGGACTGTTCGGCACGTTTGCAAATATTGCCACTTACGCCACTTTTCAACCGTTGTTACTAATTTTGGGTGGGCTACTTATTGTTGGTATAAAAGTTCGCGAAGCTGCCGCTGTCACCTTTCTGGTTATGCTGTGGTTTATCGCAACCAAGCTCAGTCTTGAAAAATCATTGATAGCAAACCTCAATGGCTTTAAGCGCGAATTTGCCATGCTGGCCGTTTGTTTAGTGTTGACAGTAAGAGGAGGCGGTAACTCCTACACACCAGCCGATCTGATTCGCCGTATTAAATACTCATTCGGACGCGAGATACAAACCGCTTAATGTAATCTACAGAATGCTATACGTTGTGTAGCAGTAGCATTCAATGTAAGAGAAAATTCCTATAAGGAAATATGCTATTGCGTTGAGCTAAAAACTCACTACAAGCTAGATCGATAAGACCCCCCTTCGAACGAAGGGGTAATCAAAAAAAAGTCATAACACACGAAAAAAATTAAACTACTTAGCAGGCAACCGAAGTGTTGCCAAGTCTTTTCCAACAATAACATTACCGCTGTAGCCACCTGCCTTTGCAGCATCGGTGTAGTCGCTTTCAGTCAGCGGTTGTGGCAGCTTAAAAGGCCCCTGCCGAGAAGCTCCTAATGGAGGTATCAAGTGCGTAAGCATTAGATGCTTTGTATTTGTGCGTTCAGCCATCGCGCCCAGATCTGTTGCAGTACTTTGTCGAAAGTAAATAGGTGGCGGAAAACCGGTCGTGCCATTTGGCCCCATCACAGGATGAATAGTTGAATGTACAATCACATCTGCACCTTGCGCTAACGCCTCAACTGACGCCGAAGTCGATGAGTCTCTCGGCGGTGCCGGCTTATCATTACCGGCATCACCACCAATAACTACGCTACCCGCTGGCGTATCTACTCGGTAAGACGCATGGCCGGCAATATGTTGTGATAACACGGCAGACACCTTCACATCGCCTGAAGACCAAACTTGTACTGGCGTTTTTGCCATGGGGAAAGTCATCGCGCTTAATACATCTGCAGGGCCACCGGGTAATCGCTTAGGGTTCTCCGCGAGCCGCTGCGCAATTTCACCGCTGTTAATCAGAGCATCGCCAATATGATCAGTAAATGCAGAACAACTGATGCTATGTCCTGCCGGTGATTTAGTATCGCTGGCGCAAATAACAGGTAACTTTGGACCTGCAGAATTGAAATGCCAACGAAGCTGAGCCACATCAACCAGTCCTTCAACGTGATCTGAATGCATGTGAGTCAAAAAAACAGCGCTGAGACGCCCGACCGGCACCTTGAGTTTCGATAATTGCTGTGTTGTTCCCCGCCCAGTATCGAATTGCATTAATACATCGCTGCAGTTATTGGCTTCATCGCCGTACCGAATCAATGTACCTGACCCCGCTTGCCCCGCAAAAACCGGTGGCCCACCTTGTACGCCCGTGATGGTAACCTCAAGACAACTGGCTGCGTAAGCAGGTTGAGTTGCAAGGCCAAGAACCCCCGCCACGGCATAAAGAATTGCTGATTTTTTCATGATATTCCTCCGTCCACTGTTTAAGATAGTATCCGCAGTTGGATGTTAATTTATACCTTATCAGTTTCTACTACTAAATTCGCTTGCCATTTCATAGCACGGTAATTCTTTAAAAATAATGGGCTTGTTCCAAACCACTCTTCATTGACTTAGGTAGCTCCATCCGCCCTGCTTAAGGCGCACCCTTTGTTTTTCCGTACAAAACCTGGCCTGCATTATTCGCGGGGATTCGCCACTCAGCGGACATAGTGCAAACCAGGACGCTTGATCGAGTGAGAAATGTTGCCCGCCACGTGCCAAGCTTGATCAGGCGAGATATGAAGCCCTAAGTTGATATAAATTGGTTTCGTCAGATGGTGAATAGACACACTGCTAGTTTTACTATACCCGTGGGGGCAAGCTTGGGACAATATACATAGATTACTTTTATATTTTACACGTTGCCCGGTGAATTATGCAGGTTAGTCAGAGCAATAGGTTTTGACAAGCAAGCCCCGATTACACCGGCACTCAACATAGAAGCAAACATGGACACTGAAGTCAGTACGGCCGCATAAAATGCACAAGCTGCGAGCGCTAACTACCAACACATAAACGGCATAGATCTTGATCAGTTTATTTAATTGATCAACGTCTAGAAGACTAAATCGCATAGACAACTGCATTGAAAATAGTATAAGAACCGACAAACAGGACCGAACGTGACACTCCTAGTTATACCTGTTGAATAACTAGT
>JALZUX010000368.1 GCA_023301405.1 Granulosicoccaceae bacterium
AAGATCCGCTGCTTCCAGGCAGACGCTGCCAAAGGCGCCGGTGTATTCCATCATCTGATCACACTGCCTACTTATCACACGGCAGCATTATCAACAGACACTTTATCTAAAGGTTATTTTGGTGAAGAAGGAATGCTTGCTTATGTACTTAATGTGCAGCGAAAGGAAATCCGTGATGGACTTGCCTGTGTAAAGCACCAGGATATGGCTGGATCAAATATCGGTGATGACCACAAGGAATACTTCAGTGGTGGTCAGGCGCTTAAAGCCTCTGGTGAGGACAACACCATGAATCAGTTTGGCTAATACCGATTGATTAACGCATGAGAAAAACCGTGCGGGCTTTACCCGTGCGGTTTTTTATCGGACAACAATCCCTTCTTTTTCAAGCTGCGCTATGCGTACCCATAATCGAAACGATAGCAGCACCGACGACACTGACAACCCCAGAATTAGCCCACCCCACAAGCCAGTCGCCCCATACCCTAGATGGTGTGCACAGTAATATCCGACTGAAAATGCCACAGCCCAATAGGCAAAAAAGTTAATCATCATAGGTACACGGGTATCTTGCAGCCCACGCAACACTCCAATTAATGCCACTTGCACGGCGTCTGGTAACTGAAAAATAGCGGCAAATATTAGCAGATGTGCCGCCACTTGTTGCACGTTCAGATCCTCAGCATACAGACCAGTTATTGAATGGCGAAAAGACAAAAGTAACAGCGCAGTCAATGTGGCCATAAACAGCATGATCACCAGCCCACTGACAATGCGAAGCTTTATTGCAGGCAATGACTCACGACCATAAACCCTACCCACGCGTGATGTTAAAGCAAATGACAATCCCAGTGGAAGCATATAACACACACCTGAAATACTGATCGCTACATAGTGCCCCGCAGCTTCCACGGTGCCTATCATCCCCATCTGAATAGCCGTGGCGACAAACAAGCCCGCTTCAAAAAGCAGCGTCAGGTAAATTGGTATAGACAACACGAGCATCGGTTTAATTTCAGCCCAGTCAGGCGCCTCAAACCCCGACAGCAATTGGTAACGCTTGAAAACATCCCGTCTGAGATAACCCAATAGAGCGATTGCCATCACCACCATTACTGTCGATGTGGCCAGACCAATACCGACCAACCCCAGCTTAGGAAATCCAAACCACCCTAGCCCGAAAGCCAGATCAGCAAAAAGATTAACAATTAATCCGAGCGCCTGCACCAGCAACACAGGCTTGACCAGTCCGGTCGCTTCACACACATTGCGGCAAGCCATCATGATGGCAAACGCCGGCAGGCTCCAACACGCCGCAAACAGATACTGCTTGATAAAAGGCACCAACTCGCTTTGCAATCCCCAATGCTCAAGCGAAAACCCCAATAACAGCGTCGCGATAAGCGCTAATACACCGGTCAGCACCGCCAACCACAACCCTTGACGAAACGTCTTACCCACTACAACCCGACGGCCCTGCCCAATCAGGCTTGATAACGCAGGAGACAAACCGGCCATCAAACCGATGCAAAGCAACGATGTAAAGAACCAGATGCCAGCGCCAATGCCCCCCGCAGCAAGCTCGACACTGCCAAGGCGGCCCGCCACAATGGCATCGACCAGGCCATTGCCCATCTGCAATAGCTGCGCGCCAATCAGCGGTAACGCGATAGTCAGAGTTCGCTTGCCATCAAGTACAATTCTGCGATAGGTAATACCGCTTAGAACACCGGTATTATTCACCCGAGTTAGCACCAATAATTAATAAATCGCGAGAAAATTCTCGCTATACATGCGATCAGAAATGATCACACAAGCAAACCGTGTAGCTTATGCAACAGGGGCTTGATCAGGACTACAGATCGTGTGGTTTAGTATTTTTAAATGATGGCCGTTGAGTGAAATCTTCATGCCATAAAGCAAGGGCAGGAAAATGATCACGCCACGCCTCTTCAGGGTAGCGGAAATCCACATAATCAAGGGCAATGGCTACCGAAATAGTGCCAATATCAAAACGGCTACCAAACCCGGACACTTCAGTTTCAAGTGAACCAAGTGCTCGGCGAAATTTATTTTTCTGTCCGTCAATCCACTCAACCCATCGCAGTGGCTCAGGCCGTACAAACGTTTCATAGCGTACTATAATCGCTGCATCACAGATACCATCAGCAGTAGCTTCAAGTCGCAACGCCTTCCAGCGACTATCACCTTTACCGTAAAGATCAGTCATACCAAGCGAATTGAGATACTCACAAATCACCCGTGAATCATAAAGTGTACTGCCATCATCAAGCACCAGCGCCGGAATCTTACCCAACGGATTTTGCTCAATCACACCGTCATTAGGCTTAACCGGCGTCAACGCCACAGGCTCAGAAATGACACGATCGGCCAAGCCTGTTTCAGACGCCACAACCAACACTTTTCGAACAAAAGGAGAAGCAGGGTTAAAGAATAGTTTCATGGCAACAACTCAAGAGCGCAGGTTACTTCATTCTAACCTGACAAGTGCCTTGCGGATAGTGAAGATAGTCTACGGTTAACCAGTAAACGCTCATCACTGTGCTGTGGAGAACTACCTACACCCCATTGACCGCAAAACAGCGCGTGTCGCCTCAGTAACCGGGGCAACCGTATCTTTCAAAATGGCATTCCGGTCAAACCGTTCCAAATCACTTCTCACCGAGTCCCGAAGCGCCTGCCCGAACACCATTCGCAACTCAGTGCCGATATTGTATTTACAAATCGCCGAGCTCTGTGCAAGTAATAACCGTTGATCCACAGGCACACCAGAGCCACCATGAATAACCAACGGTACCTCTGTCACGTTCTCAATCTCTTTAATTCTATCGATATCAAGGCCGTCAGATTTATTTTGCTGCAAGTGCACGTTACCGACTGATACCGCCATCGCATCAACGTTGGTATCACGCGCAAACTTAGCCGCCTCTAGGGGATCCGTACCGTTAGAAGCCTCGCCTTGTGCATAGCCTACAAAACCAATCTCACCTTCACACGACACACCAGCGCTATGCGCTAGCTCTGCGATTGCGGCGGTTTCTTCAATGTTCTGTGCCAGTGGCTTACGTGATCCATCAAACATAACCGACGTAAAGCCGCTATCAATGCCTTGCTTGCACTCTTCGAAGGTGTAACCGTGATCAAGATGCGCTACCACAGGCACAGACGCTTGCCGGGCCAAATGATGAAACATTTTTCCTAACACTGGCAGCGGTGTGTGTTCACGGCAACCGGGCCCCGCCTGTAAAATTAGCGGCACCTCTTCGGCCTCAGCCGCCGCTACGTAGGCACACATGTCTTCCCACCCTAATGTGACAAGACCAGCCACTGCATAACCATTTTTTAGCGCTGGTTGCAGAACCTCAGCAAGGGTTGCAACGGTCACTTAAATTTCGCGATCATATCTTTAATGCCCGGGATTGTTTCAATTTGGTAGGCGTGTGTTTGCTGGAAATACTGCACCAAAGAACGCTGTGAAAGCCCACCAAGAATAGTGAAGTAATACATTTCATACCCGGGTAATGCCGCACACGGGTGATAACCCTTATCGATGCAAACGGTTGAACCATCAACAATGTGGTAAGCATCACCGGACTCGTTGTCTACTCGCTGTAGCATCTGAACACCGGAACCATGGTTCGGCTTGAAGCGGAAGTTATACGTTTCATCATGGCGTGTTTCATCAGGCAAGCGGTTGGTATCGTGCTTGTGTGATGGAAAACCAGACCAACCTCCCTGCCCCACGGTGAACAACTCACTCACTAGCAGTCGCCCTACTTTGTCTGCCTGTTTCTGTCCTAATATGTGCTTAATCTTTCGGTGAGTTTTGGTGTCATCTGAACCGTACTGCACCAGATCAAGTCCGTCGGCACGCACATCAAAGGGCTCTAGCACTTTGTCAAACTTGGCACCGGCAATGAACACTTCTGCTGAATCAGAGGTGCATGAAAAAGTCACCTTTGCGCCTACCGGTATATAAACCCCTTCAGGCTCTCCATCCCAAACATCTTCGCCACGATTACCCAATGCATTATAAGCAAGCCCCTCTACATCGATATCAATGGTACCGGTAGCGGGTACGATACAGGTCTCATAACCAGGCACTTGATATTCGAATGCTTCACCTTTTTTTAACTTCACAATATTAAAATAGTTCAGCGGCACAAGGTCGTTTTCAACATCGACCAGCGGCTGATTTTTATTATCGTAGGGTGCTATATGCATGGTAAAAAACCTTTTTAAACTGTTGGACCGGAATGACTGGACAGAAACTCTGCAAGCTCTGCGGGCGTGGGCATAGCCGGCGCACATCCTACACGGGATACAACGATTGATGCGCACGCTGATCCACGAAGGACTGCGTCTTTTAATGAATAACCGTTGGCAAGCGACGCTATAAAACCGCCCATAAAACTGTCACCTGCACCAGTTGGCTTAAGTGCTTCCACCGGATAGATTCCGGTACGGAACTCTTCTTCAGGGGTGATCGTGATTGAACCTTCCTCACCCATTTTATAAATAACAATACTGGCAGTCGTTACAGCAAGCTCACGAGCTTTAGCAAGCCCTTGATCATAGGCCCCGGCCATGAAGCCAAACTCTACATCATTGCCGATAATAACATCACATAGAGCCGCCGCTCTGGAATAGGTTTGTGCGGCATCCTCGGCGGATGGCCAGCTGTAAGGCCGGTAATCCACATCAAATATCAGTGGCACGCCTGCAGCTTTGGCTAGTTCAAACGCATGGAATGCAGCACTTCGAGACGGCTCAGCCGCAAACACTGTACCGGTGGTAATTAGCGCCGAGTAATCAGTGTATTTTATAGCGCTTACATCACTATTGGTCATTTGAAAGTCAGCCGCCCCATTGCGGTAGATAACCGTTTGATGATCTTCAACACGACTCTCAGAGACCGCCAAAGAATTTCGTGACTCACCACCTTCAGTATTTACAAGGGTCCTGTCGACACCGTAGTGGTCAAGTTGATTCAGGCAAAAACGGCCTACGGCATCATCTGCCACTCGAGTTACCAGCGCTGCCTTACCACCATGCTTAGTGATCGCTACACAAATATTTGCCGACGAACCACCAAGGCTTGCAAAAAACTGAGTGGCCTCTTCTGTTTTGGTACCTGGCGGATCAGGGTAGAAATCCATCCCGGCGCGCCCAATCACCACAAAGCTGTTTTTTTCTAGTTTTGATTGCAGTGCTTTATCCATGAGTAAAGTCACTCCTTGCCAAACGTATGTCCTGACTCACCAGCAACATCACACACCCTTGCGTTGCTTTGAACGGCTTGATTCCCAATCCGTATGTGCTTGCCTAACACTGTCATTTTCAGTGATATGCGGTGTGCCGATCTCCCACCAGGTATGCCCTTCTGTTGTCCAGCCTTCGTGAGAATCTACATTCATCACAATCACAGAAGTCTTGCTTGCTGCCTTGGCACGCTTGAACGCCTCTGCAAGTTCAGCCGGGTTGCTGACCGTTTCCGCATGAGCCCCCATTGAAGCCGCGTGCGCTGCAAAATCCACTGCAAATGGCTTATCAACCGTCGGGCAGTCAGCAATCAAGTTATTAAAACTCTCATTACCCGTATTGTTCTGTAACTTGTTAATCACCGCAAAGCCACCGTTGTCCAACACCAGAACAATCAGCTTTTTATTGCTTAGCACAGAAGAATAAATATCAGAATTAAGCATCAGGTAAGAGCCATCACCGGTAAAGACAATGGTGTCTTTATCAGTTTCATTCTCAGATTGTGCGATACGTGCCCCCCATCCGCCGGCGATCTCATACCCCATGCACGAAAAACCGAACTCCACATCAACAGTGCCACCCTTAAGTGTACGCCAGTTGGCAGTGACTTCGGCGGGCAGTCCACCCGCAGCGGCCACCACACGATCAGAGGGGTCACATAAATCGTTCACCACACCAATGGCTTGTGCGTATGAGTTGGGCCGATTGCCATGGGCCACGTTAACCGCAACGTACTGATCCCACTTCTGACGTTCCTCACGAGCAAAGGTTGTCCATTCGACAGGGCTTTCATACCCATCGATAGCGGCGGCAAGTTCAGTTAAAGCGATCTTTGCATCAGCAACGACAGACATTGACATATGCTTAGCCGCATCATGTCGAGCCGCATTCATAGCGATAAACTTCGCGTCTTTTGAAAATGCAGTCCACGAACCGGTGGTGAAATCCTGCAGTCTAGTGCCAACAGCAACAATGACATCTGCTTTCTCAGCGATCGCGTTTGCAGAGTCTGAGCCAGTCACCCCAAGAGGCCCGGTATTTAACGGATGGTCTGATAATAGATTAGCGCGCCCTGCTATGGTTTCGACCACTGGTATTTGATGTGTTTCAGCCAGTGCTGTCAGCTCGGCAACTGCCCCTGAATATTGCACACCGCCACCGGCAATTATCATTGGGCGCTTGGCCGATCTCAGTAACTCTGCCGCGTCAGCTATTTCGTTGTGGTCAGGACCAGCACGCCTGATGCGATGCACTTTCTTTGCAAAAAACGCAGCCGGGTAATCATAGGTCCAGCCCTGAACATCTTGCGGTAAACCTAAAAAGGCCGGACCACAGTCTGCCGGATCAAGCATGGTGGCAATTGCCGCTGGTAATGATTGAATAATTTGTGCAGGGTGACAGATACGGTCCCAGTAACGCGTGACCGGTTTAAATGCGTCGTTCACGCCGAAGGTTGGGTCATTATAGTTCTCCAACTGCTGTAACACCGGGTCTGGCAGCCTTGTGATAAAGGTATCACCGCATAACAGCAGCATCGGCAAGCGATTAGCATGCGCCAGGGCCGCTGACGTCAATAGGTTTGACGTACCCGGTCCCGCAGAGGCCGTGCAAAACATCATTCGACGACGCAGGTGGTATTTCGCATAGGCAGCAGCCGCAAAGCCCATGCTTTGTTCGTTCTGACCGCGATAAAGTGGCAATACATCTTTATGCTGATACAAGGCTTCGCCAAGGCACGGCACATTGCCGTGGCCAAAAATACCAAAGCCACCGCCAAACAGTCGCTGTTCTTTGCCATCAATTTCAATAAATTGATTAGCTAGAAAACGCACAATCGCTTGCGCCAACGTCAACTGAATAGAATCGTCTGTGTTTGTCATGCCACGGTGCTCTTCATGCTGCAAGGGTTTCTACCCGGCAGCGATTCAGGGGAATTCTTAAACGTCGCTAAATCATGTTGACGCTTTAACTGTACCGAGGATACAATAAATGCAACCGGTTGCAAACCAAAATCATTCCGCCTAATAGTCACTTGTGACCCCGAATAGATTGACACTCCCTGTCCTGTTAGCTAAAACACCGCTCAACAGCTAATGCAGTACCGGGCACCCCATACTCACTTAAAATGATGCAGTCTTACTCAACGCATCACTTTTTACTGTATTCATAAAGGTCTTAATTAATGAGCATAAGAATCGGCAACGCACCCTGCTCATGGGGTGTTGAATTTGCGAAAGATGATCGTAACCCAAGCTGGCAAACTGTTCTGCAAGAATGCAGCGCTGCAGGCTACAAAGGGATCGAACTAGGCCCGGTTGGATTTATGCCCGAAGACCCTGCAGAACTAGGCGACGCACTGGCCAAACATAACCTTGAACTCATCGGCGGCGTGGTTTTCCGGGCTTTCCATGATCCCGCACAATGGGACGACGTTCTCGACGGCGCTAAACGCACTTGCGAAGCATTAAAAGCCCATGGCGCTAAGCACTTTGTATTGATTGACTCCATCTCTCCCCGACGCGCCCCGACCGCCGGGCGCAGCGCCGAGGCCGAGCAAATGGACACCGCAGAATGGAACGCCTATCGCGATCGCATTAAAACTGTCGCCAAGCTAGGCGTTGAAGAATACGGACTTATTCCTGAAATTCATCCACATGCGGGTGGCTTCATGGATTTTGAACCCGAGGTAGAACGACTACTTGAAGAGATCGATTCTGACTTACTAAAAATCTGTATCGATACCGGCCACTGTACGTATGCGGGCTTTGATCCAGTTGCGTTTATGAAGCGCCATATGGATCGTATCACCTACGTACATTTTAAAAACACAGATGCAAAAGTGAAAGCAGACGTCATTAGCAATCGCACCGGTTTCTACGATGCCTGCGGCCAGGGTATCTTTTGTCATCTTGATAAAGGTGAAGTTAACTTTCCCGAAGTTCGTCAAATTTTACTTGATGCAAAATACGAAGGCTGGTGCACGATTGAACAAGACTGTGATCCCACGCTAGACCCCGACCCGGTCGGTGACGCCCGCATCAATCGTGAATACCTGCAATCAATCGGCTTCGCATAGGACACCACAATGAATAAATTAAAATGGGGCATGGTCGGCGGCGGCGAAGGCAGCCAGATAGGGCCGGCCCACCGCTTAGGTTCCGGCCTTGATGGCTTGTTTGAGTTCACCGCCGGCGCCTTGGATCACCGACCGGAAGAAGGCCGCAGGTACGGTCAAGCGCTGGGCCTTGATGCAGACCGTGCCTACGGTAGTTGGCAGGAAATGCTGGAAGGCGAACGCAATCGTGATGACAAAATTGACCTGGTCACTGTGGCCACACCAAATTCAACGCACTTTGAAATCACCAAAGCCTTCCTAGAAGCAGGCTTTCACGTACTGTGTGAAAAGCCAATGACCATGACCGTCGACGAAGGCGAACAGATTGTCAAAGCCGCTAGCGCCAGCGGTAAAATTTGTGCCGTAAACTATGGCTATAGCGGATATTCATTAGTGCGACACATGCGTGCGATGATCGCGCGTGGTGATCTGGGTGCTATACGAGTAGTCAACGCCGAGTTTTCGCACGGTCATCACGCCGACGCGGCAGACGCCGACAACCCGCGCGTGCGCTGGCGCTACGACCCTGCACAAGCAGGTGTTTCCGCCCAGTTTGCAGATTGTGGAATCCACGCCATGCACATGGCAAGTTTTGTCACCAATCAGCAAGTTACCCGTCTATCAGCCGATATTGTATCGTGCATTGCCTCTCGCGAACTGGAAGACGATGCCATGGTCAACTTCCGCATGGACGGCGGCACCGTTGGCCGCTTGTGGACATCCTCCATTGCCATTGGTCGTCAACATGGATTAACCATTCAAGTATTTGGTGAAAAAGGCGGCTTGCGCTGGGCGCAAGAGCAACCCAATCAACTGTACTGGATGCCATTAAACGAAAGACTTCAGATCATCGAGCGCGGCGAAGGCGACCTTTCACCCGAAGCTGATCGCACAACCCGTGTCACGATCGGCCACGCCGAAGGCATGCCACTGGCGTTTGCCAACATCTACAAAGATCTTTCAGAAGCTATTTTAGCTAATAAAGAAGGTCGTGCCTGTGATCCCGCGGCAGACTTATACCCTCGTGCCGAAGATGGTTTACGATCAATGGCCGCTGTCGCCGCTGTTGCTGAATCGGGTGCTGCAGAGGCATCGTGGGTTGACGCACGACCACCAATGTTTCGGTAACCGTTTCTCAATAGCCACCACACATGGCGTTCACCTCGAACGCCATGACAGCTTTCA
>JALZUX010000369.1 GCA_023301405.1 Granulosicoccaceae bacterium
GGGGATGCCAGAGAGCGCGCACGGGCGCAACTTGATCTAGTGGGGCTGGGTTCGCGGGAGAAGCATTTGCCATCACAGCTGTCCGGTGGTGAGCAGCAACGTGTTGCTTTGGCCAGAGCCTTTGTGGTCACACCAAAAGTATTGTTTGCCGATGAACCCACCGGCAATCTTGATCGAGCTACCGGGGACACCATCGTTGAGCTGATGTTTAACCTGCGTGCAGAGCAAGGCAGCGCATTGGTGTTGGTCACTCATGATCAGCGACTGGCTGAGCGATGCGATCGGGTATTAACAGTGACTGAGGGGCGTTTGCAGTGAGCCAGGTTGGTATCTCAGTGGCAACCGAGTTCACGCTTGCGCTGCGTCAACTGCGTCGTGAATTCCGCCTGCCAGAATATCTGGTGCTCATATTCGCGCTGGTGTTATCAGTAGCTGCAGTAACCTCGGTTGGTTTTTTTGCTAATCGTGTTGAGCGGGCCATGGCGGCGCAAGCCGCTACGCTGTTAGCCTCCGATGCAACAATTGGATCGGCGCAACCTATCATCAGTGCGGTACGGCAGGAAGCGCAAAGCCGTGAACTTGTCATCACCGATGTTATCGAATTTCCCAGTGTCATTTTAAACGATACCGATGACACCGCGCTGGTATCAGTCAAGGCAGTTGGTAGTGATTATCCATTGCGTGGTGAAGTGCGACTTAAAAAGCAACTGCAACAGGCCGACTATGCAGCAACTGCCGGCCCCGCCAGTGGTGAGGTCTGGATAGACCCTCGGCTGGCTGGTAGTTTGTCTATTGTCACCGGTGATCAAATTTCACTGGGTGAGCTGCAGTTTTCAGTTGCTGCGCTTATTTCCTTCGAGCCTGATCGTGCAGGCGATGTTTTTCAAATGGCACCACGATTAATCATGTCCGCCAATGATCTTGATCAAAGCGGCTTACTCGGAGAAGGCAGCCGCGCCAGATATAAATTGCTATTGGCCGGAGAAGAAAATCAGGTAGATGATTTCGGTGAGTGGGTAACTGACCGTGATGACGCCAACCTTCGTTTTCAAACAGTAGAGCAAGGGCGTCCAGCGGTGCAATCAGCATTGGTTAATGTACGGCGGTTTTTAGGCCTTGCGGTGGCGGTGGCCGTCTTGTTGTCAGGTGCCGCTGTCGCATTGTCTGCCCGGCAGATTGCCGAACGTGACATGGACACCAGTGCGTTGTTGCGGACCTTTGGTGCACGGTCTTCTTCAGTAATGCGTATTGTGCTAATTCGTCTCACATTGCTTGCATTAATAGCAATAGCGCTTGGCAGTATTATTGGTTATTTAGCGCAGTTTGGGTTGTCTGCATTACTTGCACAGTGGTTTACGGCAACCCTCCCTGATCCCTCGTTACTTCCGCTGGTGGGCGGAATAAGTTGCGCGCTGCTGGCACTTGCGGGTTTCTGTTTGCCAGCGTTATCTAAGGCGGTTAGCGCACCGGTTGTTGGCGTGCTAAGGCGTGACCTTCCCAAAGCCCGACCGTCAGCGATAATGGTTGTTGCCTGTGGGTTTGGTGCCATGCTTATACTTTTAAGTTGGCTGACACGCGATATTCTATTGGGGTCTTTGCTGGTCGTTGGCCTGGTGTTGGTGCTGGCGTTGTTGTGGTTAATTTCACGCGCTCTCATTGCGTTTGCGGGCAGAGTGCGGTCGCCTTTTTTACGAAAAGTTCTGGAAGGTTTGCGGCGCCGACCTAACAGTGTCAGCCTGCAAATATCGGCTTATAGCGTGGGCTTGCTTGCGCTGTTGTTATTGGCAATTATCAGGACAGACGTACTTAACGATTGGCAGCGCCAAATACCTGAAGATGCGCCAAACTTCTTTATGGTCAATATTCAACCGCAAGAGGTCCCTGCAGTAGAGGCCTTTCTCAATACGCGGGGTGTAACTGATCAAAAGCTTTATCCAATGATTCGCGGTCGCCTTGAAGCGATCAATGATCGCCCGATAGGTGAGGGCGGTTACAACAACGAACGCTCCAGACGCATGTCTGAGCGTGATTTTAATCTGTCTTTTCAGGACATGCCCAGAGCTGATAACAAGGTCGTAGCAGGTGAATGGTGGCCAGAGAACACCAATCAATCTTACTTTTCTGTAGAGGAAGAATTCGCAGAAGAAACCGGTATCTCTATTGGTGATACGTTGCATTTTAAAATTGCAGACAAGCAGGTATCAGGTGAAGTTAGTAACTTTCGTGAAGTAGAGTGGGAGTCATTTGCTGTAAACTTCTTTGTTGTGGGGTCGCCCGCTGCTCTAATCGACAAACCTGCCAGCTTTGTGACCAGTGTTTTTGTGCCTGATAATCAAGCCGGGTTTACCGGCGATGTTGTGCGCGAGTTTCCAAGTGTTACCGTGCTTGAAATAGGCACTTTAATTGAGCGTATTACCGGCATACTTGATCGGGCGGCACTGGCTGTGCAGTATGTCTTTGCGTTTACGTTGGCGGCTGGTGTGCTTGTGCTGGTTGCAGCTGTGTTGGCAAGTCGCCGTGAAAGATTTCATGAGGCCGCCATTCTTCGTACTCTGGGGGCCTCACGGCGATATCTGGCACGCAGCATGTCGCGTGAATTTATTTTTATAGGTGCGCTGGCTGGTTTAATCGCTTCAACAGTGGCAGCGGTGCTTGCCTGGGCGATCGTTGAAAAAGTGATGAGCCTTGATTACCAGTTTAATCTGCTGTTGTGGGTTGTTGGTATAGTGGCAGGTATTGTGGGTATTTGGATAGCAGGTAGTCTTGCCAGTCGGCCGGTACTGAGGCAATCGCCACTCGCTGTTATCCGCAGTCAGGTGTAGAAGTTCGTGGCTGTGGATAGGTTACTATAAAAAAGAAAACTCTCAACTCAAAGTCCAGTGGTGCAGCAATCAGGTATAATCGATCCCTCAATTGTTGATGACACTCAGATCATGCGCCATTCCTATGAGCCGGATTTAAGCCGGCTCGAAGACATCGAAAGCACAATACTTTACTTAGGTGAAGGCTGTGGGCCAGCGCAACTGGTGCTTGTTGAGGATGCGATTCGCCAAGTTTGGCCATTACGGTCAGGCACTGAAGCCATACCTGATCCGTTTCATGTCGCAGCTCAGTTGAAAGAACTTGGCGCAGACAGCTTCTGCACCGTTGCCGCATTACTCGGGTGTCACGCGGCCAGAAGCGTAATTCCTCAGGAAACACTGGCAAAAAATTATAGCGAGCAGCAACGTCGTCTGATTGAGAGCGTGCGTTGGCTAAATAGTTTTTCAAGTGATGCGGTATCAGCTTCTACTCGTAGTGGTGATCGAAAGCTACAGGCAGAGCGTGTTCGTCAGCTAGTGCTGGTGATGGTAGAAGACGTCCGAGCGTTGTTAATCAAGCTTGCCTTCAGAGTTCAGCGCTTACACGTATTACTCAAAACCAATCAGCCGGCTGCGGTGATAGTGGCTCAGGAAACTCTTGAAATATACGCACCTTTGGCTAATCGTCTTGGTGTCGCTCAGCTTAAATGGGAGCTGGAAGATCTATCATTCAGGTTACTTGAGCCTGACTCCTACAAGCGTATAGCCAAATCTCTTGAAGAGCGTCGTGAAGACCGTGAACACTATATTAGTAGTTATGTAGAAATATTAAGCACCCGACTGAAAGCGGCCGGGCTTCATAACGTTGAAGTCAAAGGTAGGCCCAAACACTTGTACTCTATCTGGCGAAAAATGCAGCGTAAACGAGTCGAGATTGCCGACCTCTATGATGTCCGTGCGGTCAGGGTGTTGGTTGATGATTTGCAGCAATGTTATGCAGCGCTAGGGGTGGTGCATAGTGGCTGGCAACACTTACCCCGTGAATTTGATGACTATATAGCTAACCCAAAAGAAAATGGCTATCAGTCTCTTCACACGGCTGTGATCGGCCCGGGTGGAAAAGCGCTTGAAGTTCAAATAAGAAGCCGCGACATGAACTCTGACGCCGAGTTAGGCGTGGCCGCGCACTGGCGTTATAAAGAAGGAGGTAGCGAAGACACCCGCATGCAGAAAAGCATTAATTCGTTACGCTCTATTCTTGATAGTCATGGTGAAGACGACGAACAATTACTGGATGTTTTTGATACAGAAGTTTTTTCTGATCGCGTTTATGTATTTACCCCGAAAGGCGAAATCGTTGATCTACCCACGCAGGCAACACCCCTGGATTTTGCCTATCATGTGCACACGGAGATTGGTCATCGGTGCCGTGGTGCCAAGGTTAATGGGCGCATAGTACAGTTGGGTCATCAGTTGCAGAACGGTGATCAGGTCGAAGTGCTGACCGGTAAAATAAGTAATCCCAGTCGCGATTGGATGAACAAAAGCAATGGCTTTTTACATACCAGCCGTGCGCGTGGCAAGGTACGGGCATGGTTTAATGTTCGAGATCAGGATACCCACCTTGAGGAAGGTCGGCAGATTGTTGAGCGCGAATTGAAACGTATGAATGCGCGTGATCTGTCGCATGGGTTGCTTGCTGATAAGTGCGCTGTTGAAAAGGGCGATACCTTCTATATCGCGGTTGGCCGCAATGAAATTGGCCATGCCAAGTTAGTGGGGGCAATTAATGCGTTGCAAGTGCCCGAGCAGCGTATTGCAGAGCACGTTCCCAGGCTACGCAACCGTCCTCAAAAATCCGATGATATACAGGTGAGTGGTGTCGGCAGTCTATTAACACAAATGGCCAATTGCTGTACGCCGGTGCCCTATGATGTCATTGTAGGTTTTATTACCCGCGGTAAGGGCGTGACCATTCACCGCAGTGATTGTTCAAACGTATTGAATCTTCGACCCCATGAGCAAGCGCGCCTGGTTGACGTAAGTTGGGGGGGTGAAACCCATGGTGAATATTCTGTCAGTATTGAATTAGTGGCCTATGATCGTCAAGGCCTTCTACGCGATGC
>JALZUX010000370.1 GCA_023301405.1 Granulosicoccaceae bacterium
ATCAGCGAAACTGACCTCGACTTGTTCAGCATCGAAGACGACCCGGACAAGGTGATTGAGAAAATTTTCGACTTCTACGAAGGCGTAGACATGGACACTGTCTTTGCTAACGACGACGTAACGATGGATATTTAGACCCACCTCCTCTAGTCTGCGCGGCTGCTGAATCTTTACAGCCGCAACGGCGTATTCCATGTCTGTCTTCACTACTATTACCCACACACAGCTTGACACTTTCCTGCAACAGTTCAGTGTGGGCGCACTGAAACAATTTAGCGGTATTCAGGCAGGCATCACCAACACCAATTATTTTGTCGACACCAGCACCGGTCGCTATGTCCTGACTATCGTTGAGCATGAAAGCGCGACTGATGTCGAATGGTTTATGCAGCTGCTGAATTTCCTGCATCAGTCTGATATTCCGTGTGCACAACCAGTTAAATCAAACACCGGACAATACACCCGCACACTATGCAACAAGCCAGCTACGCTAGTTAACCGTCTGCGTGGGGCTGACAAAGCCGAGGTGACCTCCACTGATTGCCTAATTATGGGCGAGCAGATGGCAAAAATGCACTTAGCCTGCCGGAACTACCGATCAGCACGAATTGATTCACGTGGTGCAGCATGGCACGACGCCACCAGCAAACAAGTACTCAGCCAACTGGACCCGCGATATCAGTCACTACTACAACGCGAACTGGCGGTGCAGAATAAGCGTACCCTGGACACGCTGCCCCGCAGTGTTATCCACGCCGATCTATTTCGCGACAATGTCCTTTTTGACGGAAATCAAATCAGCGGTATTATTGACGTTTACTACGCCTGCGATGGCTGCATGCTTTATGACATCGCCATCGCCTACAACGATTGGTGCCGACATTCGGATGGCCAAATCGACGCCAGTCGGGCAGCGGCTCTTTTAAAAGGCTATGAATCTGTGCGACCGTGGCATGACTCCGAGAAAAAAGCGTGGCCCACCGCCATCAGAGCGGCTGCCCTGCGTTTTTGGCTATCGCGGTTGCAAGACTTTCATTTCCCAGCCGATGGCACTCTCACCCACATCAAAAACCCGGCAATTTTCCAAACTATTCTCGAGAACTCTACCGAATAGATAGTGCCACAACTAGGCCTTCCGAGATTATCGCCAAATTCACCTCAAGTGGCCCCATTGAGACAGAAAAGTGTTACCCTTCATGAGCAACTTACATCTTGGCGACACCGACTAACTATCGTGAAGTTTGTGATTTCTTCGCCATTGCAACAAGATTACCTTATAAAATTCAACATGTTGGAGGATACTCTACGATGAAAAGACGTGATTTTATCAAAACCGGTGCAGTCGCTGGCGCCACGGCAACAGTAGCAGCCGGGACAATCATATCTGCCCCCGCGATAGCGCAATCGAAAACAGAACTCACTATCGTTTCTACCTGGCCTCGGGATTTCCCAGGTTTAGGACTAAGTGCTCAGCGTCTAGCAGCACGTATCACTGAACTTTCCGACGGCAAAATTGAAACACAATACTTTGCGGCCGGCGAGCGCGTTGGTGCTTTCGACGTATTTGACGAAGTTGCCGCTGGAAACAGCCAAGCGTACATCGCTGCTGACTACTACTGGAAAGGCAAGCACCCTGGCTTTGCTTATTTCACCTCTGTCCCTTTTGGCATGACCACACCAGAGTGGAATGCATGGATCAAATTTAAAGACGGCCAAGCCCTCTGGGATGAGCTTTCCGGTGAGTTTGGTCTTAAAGCACTGACTTGTGGCGGCACCGGCACTCAGATGGGCGGCTGGTTTAATAAAGAAATCGAAACTGCTGATGACCTCAAGGGGCTCAAAATGCGTATTCCTGGTCTGGGCGGCGACGTCATGGCCAAACTTGGAGCCTCTCCAGTTTCACTTCCGGGTGGCCAGATCTATGAAAATCTGGTGTCCGGTGCCATTGACGCAACAGAGTGGGTTGGTCCATACAATGATTTCTTCATGAAGTTTTATGAAGCAGCTAAGTTCTACTATTCACCGGGTATGCATGAGCCAGGTGGTGGTATCGCATTTGGTATGAACGCCGAGTGGTGGGGCAAGCGCACCAAATACGAGCAAGCTATCATCGAAGCAGCCTGCATGGAAGAAAACGCAGCACAACCAGAAGAAGCTATTGCCAACAATGGCTTGTATTTGTCCCGTATGGTCAACGATCATGGCGTTGAACTGCGCTCTTTCAACGATGAAACTTACGACAGCTTCGGTGAAGCAGCAGCAGAAGTCTTCGAAGAGACTCGCGACCACAGTGCACTTGCCAAGAAAATCGACGAAAGCTACCAGGCTGGGCTTCGCGAAATGGGCGCATACCTCAAGATCGCTGAAGTCGGCTTTTCCAATCAGCGTAATCGGGTATTAGATCTGTAGAAGATGTAAACTACGGGGCGGTATATTCCGCCCCGTTTTTTTGTACCTCAAAAATGACCATGCAAGTGCTATCCCTAACGACTAGCCCATAGCCTCTGCAACATCTTAATCCAGTACCCGGTCGTTTAGAGTTCCGTATCGACAACTAATAATTAAGAGCAAGCAGCGATGGAAACTGCAGAACCACGCCCCCGCCGTGCAGACACCTTGAGTCGACTTTTTAGCTGGTTTATGCTGGCTTACCTAGTGGCTTACCTGATCAACAACTCTCTAGTGCACGCAAAAAAATGGCCTGGTGTAGTCAGCGTTTTTTCCGGTACATTTGACTGGCGATCATGGGTTCAAATACTTATCTATGTTGCAGCCTTTGCCGTGGCCTGGTTATTCGTCAAAGGAAAGCCTCGCACACTGCGTGCTGACGCCATCACCATCACCACGATCAACACGTATATCATTCGGTCACTCTTCTGGGCTGTACTGTTTATCGGTCTGGCCGACATGGCCATTTCTTTCCTTCGCGTTGAAGGATTCCTAACCAGTATTGTTAACGAACAACTGGCAAAAGACCTAGCAAGGCCGCAATTTCGCGGACCCACTGTGCACTTGCCATTGCTACTTCTTGGTTTTGTTTTCGGTACATTTACACGCACCCTCGGCTTTCACTGGTTTGCACTTCTAATAGTAATCGCTGAATTAGCGATCGTTATCACCCGATTTATTTTCAGTTACGAACAAGCCTTTATGGGTGATTTGGTTCGTTTCTGGTACGCCGCTCTGTTCTTATTCGCCAGCGCTTACACGCTCTTGCAAGAAGGGCACGTCAGAGTAGACATTTTTTACTCCGGCATGAAACAACGCAGCAAAGGATTCGTTAATGCCTTTGGTGCCTTAGCATTTGGCATCACCCTGTGTTGGACAATCATTATCATCGGCCTCGGTGGTAAAGCAGCAATTATCTACGGCCCTCTCGCTAATTTTGAAGTATCGCAATCAGGGTTCGGCATGTATACAAAATATTTAATGGCAGGATTTCTTGGCGTATTTGCGATCACTATGCTTTTACAATTCACCGCACAATTCCTTGAGTCTTGTGCAGATTATCGTCAGTTACCCGGTGGGCGGAAAGTCGCCACCGAAATCGCGCACTAGACGGGAGAAAATATAAATGGAACTCGTCTTTCTGGCTTTATTGCTCATCTTACTGGCGCTAGCACTTGGCTCTGGTTATCCCGTGGCATTTGCACTCCCTGGATCTGCCATCATCACGATTGCAGTCGCCGCAGCCTGCGGCTTTGCTTTCGGCGGCAGTCCTGATGCCTACTTTGCACACGGAGGACCAAGCCAATGGCTATCAGCCGGGGTGACTAACCTCCGCGGAATCTATTGGGAAGTAGAACGCGACACACTCATTGCCATCCCGCTTTTTATCTTCATGGGCATCATGCTGCAAAGATCAAAGATTGCAGAAGACCTGTTAATGACCATGGCTCAGCTCTTCGGACCAGTACCTGGCGGGTTAGGTATATCAGTAGTATTTGTTGGTGCCCTTTTAGCCGCGACCACCGGCATTGTCGGAGCCACCGTTGTGGCAATGGGATTAATCTCGCTACCGGTCATGCTACGCAACAATTACTCACCAGCTCTGGCAACCGGCACCATTGCGGCCTCTGGAACACTTGGGCAAATTATTCCACCCTCCATTGTGCTTATTATTCTGGCAGATCAACTCGCCAGCGCCACTGACCAGGCAAGCACTGCACGTAAGGCACTTTATAAGGTGTCTACCGGTGAGATATCTATGCCATCCGAGTTCGACGTAAGCTCTACCAGTGCCGGTGAGATGTTCCTCGGTGCGTTTGTTCCAGGCTTAGTGCTGGTGTGCTTGTATATGGCTTACATCCTAATATACGCAATAATACGACCCAAAAATGCTCCAGCAGTACGCAGTATCGGTGGCTACGATCGTGACTTTTTAGTCAAAGTATTTGCCACCTTGGTACCCCCGTTAACACTTATATTTATGGTACTCGGCTCTATCATCAGCGGCATAGCCACGGTTAATCAAGCCGGCGCGATCGGCGCAGCCGGTGCCTTGTTAATGGCTGGCTACCGACTAAAAGAAGGTGGGCGAGGCGTCTACCTGCCGGCCATTCTTGCGGTTATCTCGTTAATCGGCATCGGTATCGTGCTAGTCATGTTCGACAACAACATCAAAGATATTAAAACCGACTATGACCGCCTAGGCATCAAGTTATCTTTGATCGCAGTTGCCGGACTACTCATCGCGCTACTGTGGAGCGGCATCCGTGTCATGCGGATCAACAACACGCTTTACGAAGTAATGATCGAAACCGCTAAAACTACCTCTTTGGTATTTATTATTCTCCTGGGCGCCGCCATGCTAACCGCTGCGTTCCGTGCCTTTGGCGGAGAAGAACTGGTACGTGATTATTTGAACGCACTACCCGGCGG
>JALZUX010000371.1 GCA_023301405.1 Granulosicoccaceae bacterium
GGCGCATGGGATAACGCCAAGAAGTACGTTGAGAAAGGTAACCTGGGTGGCAAAGGGACTGAAACTCATGCGGCGGTAGTGGTTGGTGATACCGTTGGCGACCCGTTCAAAGATACCTCGGGCCCGGCAATGAATATCCTGATCAACGTGATGGCAATTGTGTCTTTGGTTATCGCCCCGCTGTTGTAAGGTGATGGCGCCAAGTGGCGTCTGTTAGTTGTAGTATGCAGCCCGGCTCATGATGAACCGGGTTTTTTTTGCCCTTGGAAAAGGCGCAGAAATATAGCTTGCATCTTGGTTAGTGTTACCAGCCGGACACTAAGCCGCTGAAGAGGTTAAATCGTCATTTGTTACCACGGTAAATATCGCATTATCAAACTTCTAAAATTATGTGGAAAATACCGTGAAAGACCGCATCAGTCGGCTTGGCCAAAGACTAGTCTCAAGTGCAGTGGTAATGTTTTTTTTATTCGCTGTGGCAGTCGCCCATGCAGATTACAGCGAGCACCCTGAAGTAAAGAAATTCATCAAAGAGATGGTCAGCGAGCACGAAATGGATGCTGCTGAACTGACCGCATTGTTTGCTGGCGCCAGCCGTAACGAGAGAGCTCTAGAGCTCATTCAACGGCCTGCTGAAAAGCGTTTGGAGTGGAAGGGTTATCGTCCGATCTTTATGACCGACGAACGCATCAATGCCGGTGTAGAGTTTTGGTTGGAAAACGAAAAAACACTGGAAAAAGCCCAGTTACGCTACGGTGTGCCGGCTTCGATGATCGTTGCAATTATCGGTGTTGAAACTTTTTTTGGTCGAATCAGTGGTGGATTTAATGCGCTGTCTGCGTTGTCAACGCTGGCGTTTGAATACCCGCGACGGGCTAAGTTTTTTCGCTCGGAGCTAGAACATTTTTTGTTATTGGCGACGGAAAATAACCTTGATATTAAAAGCTTGGAAGGCTCCTATGCCGGAGCGTTTGGTATGCCTCAATTTATCTCCAGTAGCTACCGCCGTTATGCGGTAGATTTTGATGATGATGGCGATACTGACCTTTGGGGAAGCGTGCCTGATGCGATTGGTAGTGTGGCTAATTATTTTTATCGGCACGATTGGAAAAACGGCCAGGCAGTGGCTGAATTAGCGGTTTTTGAAAGCTCGGCAAAATCGCTTATTACTGACAGTCCGAAGCCGGTTCATAGCTATCAAAAGATGAAGGCTGGCGGGATCTATCCAAAACGTAAAGGCAACGGAAAATATACCTTATTAAAGTTACAGGCTGAAGAAGGCGCTGAGTATTGGATTGGGCATCACAATTTTTATGTGATCACCCGCTACAACCACAGCAATCTCTACGCTATGGCTGTGTACCAGCTCAGCCAGGAAATCCAGTCACGCAAACGTAAGCGCTAACGCAGGCGCTGTTTGCATACTCCATCAGGAGAGAATATGAATTACCGAAACGCCGCAGTGGTGTCTGTTGTGGCAAGCTTAATGGCCGGTTGTGCCTACATCCCTACGGGACACTCCTCGCGCAGCGGCGCAGGCCGTATCGAGGTTGATAGCACTGAAAAACTATTCAGTAACGATCCCGCTCTGCAAGCGAGGGTTAATGATGCGTCTAATCCTGTGGCGGGATCAACACCGGGACTCAAAGTACGTAAGAGCAAACGCGGTAACATGGATTCTTATGTTGTGCGTGGTCAACGCTACTTCACTCTTGATGAAAGTGATGGATATTCAGCAAGGGGATTAGCATCTTGGTATGGCCCTAATTTTCATGGTCGAACCGCGTCGAATGGCGAAGTGTATGACATGTACCAAATGACAGCGGCTCACAAAACATTGCCGTTGCCAACCTTTGCCCGGGTTACACACATTGATAATGGCAAATCTATTGTTGTTAAGATTAATGATCGTGGTCCTTTCTCTGGTGACCGTATAATTGATTTATCTTTTGCGGCAGCGCTTGAGTTAGGCATGGTGAACGACGGAACGGCAATGGTCGAGATTCAAGCGATTAGTGCTGAAGAGCTGGTTTCTCTGAGTGGCCCGAAAAACACGCTGGGAGTTGATTTTTATTACGACGCTGGGTCGGAAACCAGGAATGCGTCTTTGCCTTCATCTGAATTGTTCGTTGATGATGGTGCTCCGTCAGAAGACGCTATAGTCACCGTGGGAGAAGAAAATTCTGATGACGGCCAGAGCGTTCCATTGGCGGGTGTTGGAGAACTTCAACTGCCAGTGGCTGCGATGCCTGAGTCGTTGCTGCCGCCGTTATCGTCTGTTGCCGGAGTCACGCCAAATGTTGTAAATTCTGGATCTCAGACCGCTCCGGAAGGCGTAATGGTTGCGGTACCCAAAAGCGTAAAGCCTGAATACCTAGAGGTAGTGGTGCCGGGGCGTCAGCGACCAGCTGATACGCAAGTCGCGGCTTTAAGTAACGTCGCAGATTCCGATATTTTTCTCGCTGATAGGATAGAGCCTGCGAAATTGCCACAATTGCCGTTGCCGACAGGGTTGGAAGCTGTTCCACAACGACCGGTACCAGCTTCGCTACTTGATACCGCGGCGGTTTCTCCTCTCTCAGTGGCTGCTGTACCTGCTATTGTAGCGCCTCAAAAGGGAGCGTTTGAGAAGACAGACCCCGTATCATCGATTCGATATTACATTCAAGCAGGCGTTTATGCGGATGTTCTGGATGCTGAAAGAATTGCGGTTGATATCGTTCTGGAAATTCCTGAAGAGGAGGTGCATGTGAAACCGCTGAAGGATTCTCATTTGTATCGTGTCACAGTGGGGCCAATAGTGAAAAGTGAGCATGCTAAATCGGTAGCGGCAAAACTCGCTGAGACAGGGCTTGAAAATTACACCGTTAAAGTTAACGAAATCTAAAACGTAGATGACATCGGCTTGCGCCCTTGGGTTCAGGCCGATTTTTTTATTTTGCTATCAGGACACCCGTGATTCGCACTTTTACTTTATTAATATCTTTTCTAGCGCTTGTATTGTCGAATTCGATTATGGCGCAGCAGGTCGCACCGCTGCCTATTCCTGCGCCTCCGGGGTTGGCTGCGAAAAGTTATTTATTGGTGGATTTTCATACAGGTAAGGTCATTGCGGAGAAAAATGCTGACCTACGTTTGGAGCCTGCCAGTCTGACCAAGATGATGACCGCGTACATTGTGTCTTTTCAGTTGACTCATAGCGATTTACGTCCTGAAGATCTGGTGCCAGTTAGTGCTAGAGCGCATAAAGCTATTGGCTCGCGAACTTTCCTTGAGCCCGGGTCGCAAGTGACCGTACGAGATTTAATGTACGGGCTGGTGGTGCAGTCTGGTAATGATGCAAGCATAGCGTTGGCAGAACACGTTGGCGGTAGCGAGGAAGGCTTCGTCACCATGATGAATGAAATGGCCAAAAGATTAGGCATGAAAAATACTAACTTCGTCAATTCAACTGGGCTGCCCTCGAAGAATCATTATTCAACGGCCAATGATATGGCTTTGCTGGCGGCGGCTGTCATACGTGATCATCCATCACATTACCGGCTCTATTCAGTTAAAGAGTTTGAATACAACGGTATTAAGCAAAAGAACCGAAACAGCTTGTTGTTACACGACCCTACAGTTGATGGTATTAAAACCGGTCACACCGAAGCCGCAGGATATTGCCTGGTGGCATCAGCACAACGGGGTGATATGCGTTTGATCAGTGTGTTGATGGGAGCGCGCAATGAGCAGCAGCGCGGTACTGAAAGTTTGCGTGCGTTGAATTACGGGTTTCGATTTTTTGAAACAGTGAAGATCACTGAAGCCAATAAGAAGCTTGGTGATGCTCAAGTGTGGGGTGGCAGTACTGATGATGTCGCAATGGCGGTTTCCTCAGAGCATTACCTCACTCTGCAATCCGGTCAACAAAAAGCATTGGTGCGTGAGTTTAAGCTGAATTCTGATCTAGTCGCACCGATAGAAGCTGGACAACAATTAGGGGTGGTTAATTTTCGACTTAACGACAAAGTCGTGGCGGAGTTACCCGTGGTGGCCCTTAACCCGGTTGACGAGGGGGGCTTTTTCACCCGCACCGCTGACTCATTCAAGCGAATGATGAAGTAGTTTCCAGTGGAAGATCAAGACCGTCCCATACAGAATTTCCCTGATACCTATTCTATCAAAGCGGTAGGCAAGGACACGGGCGATTTCGAACAGTTTGCGTTAAGTATTGTTCGCGCTATTGTCGAGCATACCGACTCTATTACTCACTACAGTCGGGCTAGCCGAACCGGTGCCTACTTGTCGGTGACAATCTCGTTTACGGCACGTGATCAGATTGAACTTGATCGGGTGTTCTCTGAGGTTAGTGAGCACGAGCGGGTTGTGTGGGTGCTTTAACGTAGCGAACCCGACTATAGCATCAGCGCTGTGTTGGTCGTTTGTGCCCGGTCAGGTTCTTTGCTCTTGACTTCCTGATCTTAGGTTCCATGCTGTAGCTATGCCTAAATCATTATTCATTCGTTCGCTGGGATTGCAGCCCTATCCATCTGTTCTTGAGCGAATGCACCAGTTCACTGACAGTCGCACTGCCGATACACCTGACGAATTGTGGTTGTTACAGCATCAGCCTGTCTATACTTTAGGCCAGGCTGGTGATAAATCACATATACTGGATGCTGGCGAAATTACTGTCATACAGTCTGATCGCGGTGGGCAAGTCACTTACCACGGTCCCGGACAGCTGATTGTTTACGTGCTGGTAGACTTGCGCAGGCTCAACATTGGGGTGCGCAGTTTGGTCTCAATAATAGAGAATGCTGTCATTGCCTTGCTGGAAAGCTATGGCATCACCTCGGCCAGTCGACGGGAAGCACCCGGGGTTTATGTTGGTGACGACAAAATAGCGGCGCTAGGGCTGCGCGTCAGGCGCGGTTGTAGTTTTCACGGGCTGTCGCTTAATGTTGGTATGGATCTGGAACCGTTTAGTCGAATTAATCCCTGTGGCTTTAGTGGCTTGGGTGTGACACAGATGGTTGATCAACTGACTGGGAAGAAAGCGAGCGCGTCCATCGATCAAGTCGGTGATGCGTTGACTCAGATTTTAACGGATAAATTGCGGCCTGTTTGCAGCAAATAAAGGTTCTATTTTGAACGATAAAAGTACCGCAAAAGAAAAGATCGCCAGTATTCCTGTGGTGTCATCCGGTCAGAAATATCAAACGGATGTGGGCTTTAGCGCCATAAAGGACGGGGTGAAAACATCGTCGAGAGCGGCGCCTGCTGTTGGCGATGGGGCTGATGTATTGCGCAAGCCTTCGTGGCTGCGCGCTAAGGTGCCTGGCGGTGGTAAGTACAATGCCGTTCGTGACAACGTGCGTGAGCATCGACTAGCTACAGTTTGCGAAGAGTCTAAATGCCCGAATATTGGTGAGTGCTGGACGGCAGGCACCGCTACTATTATGGTGATGGGGGCAGTTTGTACCCGGGCTTGTCGATTCTGTTCTGTTGATACTGGTAATCCCAACGGGTGGCTTGATGTTGAAGAGCCGGCTAATACCGCACGATCAGTTGAGCTAATGGATCTCAAATATGTGGTGATTACGTCAGTTGACCGTGATGACCTTGAAGATGGTGGCGCTGGACACTACGCGGCTTGTGTTGCGGCGATAAAGAAATTGCGACCGCAAACCGGGGTAGAGGCTCTGACTCCGGATTTTGACGGGCGAACAGAGTTGGTCGAGCAGGTGGTCGATTCCGGGCTGGAAGTGTTCGCACAAAACGTAGAAACCGTTCGTCGCCTGACGCACCCTGTGCGGGATCCACGAGCAGGGTATGAGCAGACAATAAACGTTTTGCAGCATGCAAAGGCGCATCGGCCTGATGTACTGACTAAGACCAGTTTGATGCTCGGCTTGGGTGAAACCGAAGAAGAGATACTTCAAACGATGGATGATCTGCGAGCCGCTAACGTAGATATTCTGACCATGGGGCAGTACTTGCGTCCCACCAAAAATCATTTGGCGATAGAGCGCTATGTTTCCCCGGAGGAATTTGATAAGTACCGTCAATGGGGCTTGGAACGCGGGTTTCTTGAGGTTGTATCCGGACCAATGGTGCGGTCAAGTTATAGAGCAGAGCGTGTTCTGGAACTGAATAACGTTGGTCTTAAGGCCTGATTACCGATTTGTTGTACGCTGCGACTGATTGCGCTTCTGGAGGCGCTGTCTGTGTGCCTGTGAAGTCGGGTTGCTTCTGTTATTTACGTAGAATTAAGCCTCATTAATGACTTAATCCGCGAGTAGCCGCTTTCAGATAGGCATCTAGCAGTCAAGCGCGTAGTATTCATAGGGTGTATGGTGCCTATGAGGAAGAGCGTGGATAACCTACTAGTCAACGATAGAACTGAAGAAATTTTAAAACAGGATGAGCATCTTGTTCATTCGTTTTCAGATTTGCACTCACTGCAAGCAGCCGGTGCACGCACTGTAATCTCGCAGGCTGAGGGCGCTTATGTTTTCAACGAGCAGGGTGAGCGTTACCTTGATGGCATGGCCGGGCTCTGGTGCGTGAATGTGGGCCATGGCCGACGCGAGATCAGTAGCGCTGTTGCCGAACAACTGAATACGCTTGACTATTTCTCTACCTTTTATAATCTGACCCACCCAAGTGCGGCTCAACTCGCCGAGAAAATAGCAACAATGGCTCCCGGATCGTTGAATCGGGTGTACTTTGGAAATTCAGGGTCAGTTGCAAACGATACCGCCGTCAGAGTGCTACACCACTACTTCAATCGGTTAGGTCATCCGCGCAAGAAAAAAATTCTGTCACGTATCGGGGCGTATCACGGCTCTACTCACCTTGCGATAGCTATGACAACACCCGCCTATAGAGAAGGTTGGGATTCGGCAGAAGAGCTGGTGCATTTTTTATCGTCGCCGTGTCCGTATTATCGTCCCGATAATATGTCTGAGCCTGAATTCGCAGATTTCCTGATTGATGAAATGGTGCGAGACATCGAAAAAATCGGTGCCGACAGAATAGCCTGCTTCATAGCAGAGCCCATTATGGGCGCTGGCGGAGTGTTAGTACCACCGCAGGGTTATCATCAGCACGCCGCCGCCGTCTGTGCCGAGTATGAAATTAAAACCATATCAGATGAAGTTGTTACAGCGTTCGGCAGGCTAGGGCATATGTTTGCTTCTAACGACGTTTTCGGTATTCAGCCAGATGTCATTTGTACGGCTAAGGGCTTGTCGTCAGGTTATCAACCGATTTCAGCAACCATTTTCAGCGATGAAATTTATGAAGTAATTGCGGGCAGTGGTGATCGCTTTTTACACGGCATGACTTACTCGGGGCACCCGGCCTGCTGCGCCGCAGCGCTTGCTAATATTGCCATTATTGAAAACGACAAGATTTGCGAGCATGTACTTGAGGTTGGGCCACGCTTTGAGGCATCGTTGAAGTCACTGAGTGATTTACCCATTGTTGGTGATGTGCGTGGTAGTCACTTTATGATTGGTATTGAGTTTGTACAAAATAAAGATACACGGCGGCCGTTCGACGATGAAATCGCCATCGGTATGCGTGTATCGCAAAAGGCACAGGATCGCGGGCTTATTGTGCGACCGCTGGGCGCTATGATTGTATTGTCTCCACCATTGATTCTTACCGTGACGCAGATCGATGAAATTGCCGGTATTCTACGTGAGAGTATTGTCAGTGTGCTTGATGACCTCGCCAAGGCAAAGTTGCTTTGATGTCATCGCTTTTCGTTTCACACTACTAGAACTCATAATAAATGAATCAATCCAGTGCACTGATAGCGGTCGATGTAGAAAGTGTCAGTAAAAATTATGGAAAAGTCGCGGCACTTAACAATGTTTCGTTATCAATAGCGGATCGTGAGTTTTTTACTTTGTTGGGCCCCTCAGGCTGCGGTAAAACTACACTGCTGCGAATTATTGCCGGTTTTGAAACCGTCACGGCGGGCAATATTCAGCTGTATGGTGACTCGATAAAGGATCTTCCCGCCAATAAAAGACCTGTTAATACAGTGTTTCAGCAGTATTCGCTGTTTCCTCACATGACTGTCGAGGAAAACATTAAGTTCGGTATGCAGATGCAGGGCAAAGACAGTCGCGCCATTGAAAATCGAACTAGGCTAATGCTCGATATGGTTCAGCTGGGAGAGTTTGCTAACAGAAAATCTGCTCAGCTATCAGGTGGGCAACAGCAACGGGTAGCGCTGGCGAGAGCCTTGGCGCCAGAACCCAAGGTGTTACTGCTTGACGAGCCTTTGTCGGCACTTGATTTAAAGTTGCGTCAAGCTATGCGATTGGAACTCAAGCAAATTCAACAGGAAACCGGAATTACCTTTGTCTTTGTGACGCATGATCAAGAAGAAGCGCTCACTATGTCTGATCGAATAGCAGTGATGTCTAACGGGCAGGTGCAACAAGTCGGGTCTGCGGAATCAATCTATCGTGACCCGCGTAATGTTTTTGTAGCTAACTTCATTGGTGAGACAAATATGTTGCATGCGGTGCTGGTTGATGGTGATAGTGCCACTGCAAATTGTCGGCTTGATAGCGGTGTTGTAGTCAGCTGTGCAGCAAGTGATGCCAATGCTGGCACTGAGGGAAAATTATGCATCCGCCCTGAGCGATTAGCTCTTACTACCCCTGATGATTCACGGGCCGATTTACACGGTGTTGTGCGGCGGTCGGTGTACCTTGGAACCGATACGCAAATTAGTGTTGTTGTTGATTCAGGTGAGGAGCTATTAGTGCGGGTGCAAAATAGTAGTGAAAAAGAGCACGCTTATCACAATGGTGAAAATACAGGCCTGATCATCGATCCGCATAGCGCCAGGTTTCTGAGTAACTAATGGCTGGCCCAAATCCCGTAGCCAATGATCCTGTCGCCAGTGGCGGCACCTTTGATGGCATCCGTAAGCGTTTGTTATTACCCGCCTGGCTTGTGATTGGTTTTTTTCTGGTGTTGCCGGTGTTGATGATGCTGTTGTATTCATTTCTAACCAAGGAATTTCGTGGTGGCGTTATCTGGGAGTTTTCACCCGCTGCCTACGATCAGTTTTTCTTTAATCGCGGCTTGTTTGGTGATGAGCCGCCGACCATTGAATGGACTTACATTGGCATATTCTGGCGATCTATCGTACAGGCATTTATTGCTACTTTAATCTGCTTGGCAATTGGATTTCCTACAGCCTATTACATCGCCACACGGCCACCTTCGACCCGAAGCATCTGGTTGTTTTTAGTGACCATACCATATTGGGTTAATTTGTTGATTCGCACGGTATCGATGAAATTTTTAATCCGTGATAACGGGCCGCTAAATGAATGGTTAATGATGGCAGGTATAATCGATACACCCTTTCATATTATAAATACCAATCTGGCTGTGCAATTAGGGCTTTTCTACTCATACTTGCCATTTATGGTATTACCAATTTATGCTTCAGTTGAACGGTTTAATTTTTCATTGGCTGAAGCGTCTGCAGATCTGTACGCAAGTCGGTGGGCAACTCTGCGCCGAGTGATTTTACCATCGGTTAAACCGGGAATAATCGCGGGATGTATTCTGGTGTTTGTTCCTAGCCTTGGTGCTTTCTTAGCCCCTGATCTTTTGGGTGGGGCAAAGAATTTTATGATTGGATCTTTAATTGAAGAGCAGTTTAAAGGCAATGCGGGTAATTGGCCCTTCGGAGCGGCGGCCTCTATGATTTTATTGACAATGGTTTTGTTTGTACTGATGTTTTATGCGCGTAGTCAAGCGCGCAGCGAGTCGGTGACCTGATTATGGCAATCGCATCAGGCAATATAAAACGTTATCCGGGCTTTTTGTTTATTACGGTCGCTTGTCTTTTATTGCTATACCTACCGTTACTCATTGTGATGGCGTATTCGTTTAACGATAGTGCCTCTATTACCCGTTGGGGCGGGTTTAGTTTGCGTTGGTATGAAGAGGTGTTCTTTGGTGTGGAGTCTGGTAAGTTCAAAGCCGCTGCCTGGAATTCCATAGTGATTGCGATTATGGCGTCTGTTGGTGCGACGGTGATAGCAACTTGTGCCGCTCTTGGTATGATCAGAAGCGGCGGCTGGCGTGGTAAGGCCAGTAGTTTTGCGCTCATTAGTCTTCCCTTGATGGTGCCTGAAATTGTCACCGCTGTAGCTACATTGATATTTTTTAGTGCTATTGGATTTAAATCGGGGTATCTCACCATTTTAATAGCGCATTGCGTATTCTGTATACCTTTTGCGTATTTGCCGATTGCGGCGCGTTTGCAAGGGGTGGAAACCATTTATGAACAGGCAGCGATGGACCTCTACGCTACCCGCTTGCAAGCATTTAGGAAAATATTATTGCCATTGATCGCACCGGGAATAATATCGGGTTTTTTATTGGCATTTATTATTTCTCTGGATGATTTTATTATTACCAATTTCGTAAAAGGGGCGGGTGTTGAAACTTTGCCAACAGTGATTTTTGGTGCGGTAAGGCTGGGTATAAAGCCAAATATTATGGCAATATCAACGTTAATGTTGCTCGTGTCAATTGTGTTTGTGACCATTTCTTATTTTGTCAGTCGCAGTGGTGACAATAAAAAATAACCGCTGCTTAACTATTCTTCTATCGGGAATTAGAACTATGAAAAATCGTGTTACAAGGCTTAGTAGTGCTATGGCGCTTTGCGCCTGCTTAGGAGTTTCATCTGTCCAGGCCGCTGGATCACTTAGCATTTACCATTGGTTCGAATATATTCCGCAGGAATTGCTTGATAAATTTTCGGCAGAACATGACGTCGAAGTGACCATGGATACGTTTGACTCCAATGAGTCAATGCTTGCTGCCCTTAAGGCGGGAAAGATGGGCAGCTACGATGTCGCCGTACCCGGTGACTACATGGTCGCTATTATGCGAGAAGAAGGTTTGTTAGACAGCTTTGAATCGTCAGATCTCAGCAACTTCGGTAACATGGAAGATAAATGGGTTGATGTAGATTTTGACCCCGGTCGTAAGCATTCCATTCCTTATCAGTGGGGATCAACCAGTTTCGCGGTCAACCGTGACGTGTACAAAGAAGATATTTCTACAACCAATATATTGTTTAACCCACCCGAAGCGCTAAGTGGCAAGGTGAATGTGCTGGATAGCCAGGGTGAAGTGTTAGCTCTTGGTGCCATTCATCTGGGGATTCCACAGTGCAGTCAGGACCGTGAGCAGTTAAAAGCACTTAATAACTTGCTGCAGGAAGCAAAGCCACATTGGGCGTCTTTTAATTCTGATGGTGCGAAAGATGTGCTGGTGTCGGGTGATGCGGCAGCGGGCATGATCTGGAATGGTTTTAGTGCCAAGGCACGTGTGGAAGGCGCTAATATTGAGTACGCGTATCCTAAGCAGGGTTACATTGTATGGATGGATAACGTTGTATTATTGAATGATGCACCAAACCGTGACAACGCGCTGAAGTTCATGAACTTCCTGCTTGAGCCCGAGAACATTGCTGCGGTAACTAACTTTGCTCAATACACGGCGGGCGTCAAAGGCGTGCACGATTTACTGGACGCAAGCCTGCAATCATCCCCAGAGACTAACCCGCCAGCAGATGCGCCAGCTGGTACTTTCGTGGCGGTTTGTGATGAAGCGACGCAAGCATTCTATGATCAGATATGGACAAATCTGAAAAAATAACCTGTTGTTGTATTCACTCTGCTATCACGCAGAGTGAATGCATTGTGGGCCCAGATAGTCTGGGTTTGGTAATGGTTTCTTCGTCTGTTGGTCTAGTGCTGCAACTCTCAGGTTCAGGGCTGTAGTTGACTTGTTTGTGTAGGTGTCTTGACTTGCGTTAACGATGTCAAGATGTGGCTGTTGTCACGCCACCGGGATGCCAGAAAAGGTAGTCTATCGCTTGGAAACGATGTCTCCAGGAGATGTAATGATTTTTACCACTCAACGAGGACGACTAAGGCGCTACCGTACGGAGAACCCGTACTCTAATCCGTTGATGTTTTTCTTCTTAGATGTTTTTTTGGGTCTGTTTAAAGCACTGTTAATGTGTGTAGTCCTATTCGCCGCCTGGTCGGCTGGAAAGGCATGGATGAAACCCCAGGAAGGGTCAATGCCGGCTACAGCAAGTGTTACGGAGGATATTGTTGAGCGGGCACCGCTTTCGCAGTCAGCCGTTGAACCGGCTGCAGAAATACAGGAGCCCAGTGTTGAAACCTTAATAGCTGCCTCGCTGGCCGATGAAAAAATTGACACCGTCGAGCAGACAAAGCCGCTTGTCATTCTGTTCGATGATAAATGGGTCCTAAATCAACGTCGCGACAGCTTCATAGTGCAGTTGGGCAGCTCGCCAGAGAAAGACAAGCTGGTTGAGTTTGCCAATGAGTTATTGATTGACGAGCAAGCTCATATATACGCGTTCAAAGTGTCTAGCATTGGCAATCCTATCTACGGCTTGGGGTTTGGTTTGTTTCCTGACTTGCGATCCGCACAGACCTATATCGATAAATCACCAGAGGCCTATCGACAATTTGATCCCTGGATCAGGCCGCTAGGCGACTTGCAAGATCAGATTGTGAAGGCTAAAGAAAAACTCGCCCAGTAAAGTCACCCAATACTTGGTCTAAATTTGAGACTAGATACTCTAAATCGAACGGCAACCGCACTTGGTCGTCATCAATTCCGGGCGCTACTATCTTTTTGTAGGGATGCGCGTGCGTGAGTCATGATCGCCCAGTGTTCGATAAGGCTTTCAACGCCAGCTAGCGCTTATTCAGAAACAAGCGCTACTGCGGCCACCTAGGCACGCAATCTTGCGCCGACTACATGTAGTTACTAGCCCCTTCGGTCCATGTGGGGATCTAGTCCAATGTAATATACTTTTGTTGTTGCCACTGTGTGTTTCAAGGTAGCTCGCTACTACTTATCGCGCTATCGCAATTATATTCTCGGTGATAAGGTTTAAACCGTAAAAGTGAATGCAAAAAGCCCTCGCGAGGAGGGCTTTGATTACATCAACCAATCAGTTGGTTATTAACCGTCTGCTTTTATTTTTGCGATGACTTCCGCCAGCACTTGATCAGCTCGATCATGGTCAACTTGACAAGTGCCTGCCGCTAAATGTCCGCCGCCACCGTAGGTCAAACATAACTCACCGACGTTGGTCTTTGAGTCACGTTTCAGTATAGATTTACCCATAGCCAGTACAGTGTTTTGCTTTTTCAAGCCCCACAGTTGGTGGATAGAGATGTTGCATTCAGGGTAAAGCGCGTAAATCATAAATCGATTGGTTGGATAGATCGTTTCTTCTTCTCGTAGGTCCAGGACAACCAGGTTGTCGTGCACGGTACTGCAGCGTTTAATCTGTTCCTTGGCTTTGCTTTTCATTTGCTCATAGAGCTCTATGCGCTCCACGACGTCGGGCAGTCGCAGAATTTCGTGAATTTCGTGCTCTGCGCAATAGTCGATCAGCTGCATCATTAGTTCGTAGTTCGAAATATTGAAATCCCGAAATCTACCCAAGCCGGTTCGTGCGTCCATTAAGTAATTTAGGAGTGTCCAGTCTGTGGGGTCCAGCACTTCGCTGCGGACGTACTGCGCCGAATCGGCTTTATCCACAGCCTCCATCATTTCTACCCAGTGCTTGGGGAATGTCTTTTCACCGCCATAGTAGTCGTACACTACTCGTGCTGCAGACGGCGCATCAGAATCGATAACGTGGTTGTCATGTGCGCCGTTGCGAATGGTCTCGCTCAGGTGATGATCAAACGCGAGGTGGCAACCGGAAACGTAGGGAACATTGGTGGTGATGTCGCTTTCGGTAACTTCGATTTTTCCATCCTGCATATCTTTTGGATGAACGAACTTAATATCGTCAAGGATATCAAGATGTTTCAACAGCACGGCGCAAACCAAGCCGTCGAAGTCACTGCGGGTAATTAATCGAAAGCGTTGCTTTGGCTCGTTTTCGGCTCGACGAGGCAGGTTCATTTAGTTCTCCGTCCATCTTTTAATGATGGCTATTGTTTTTCTGACCTCGGTATCGGCGAAATAATAGTCAACTTTAGGGATCGAACGAACCTAGTCGGGTGAACTATCGTTTTGTTTGACGGCCTACACACATGTGAGCGAATCCGACGGTCTGGCTTTTATCGTGGAGTTCGTTTTCGCT
>JALZUX010000372.1 GCA_023301405.1 Granulosicoccaceae bacterium
GAGTTTGGGGCGCTTTTATGGGTTGGGCCATACTGCACTGACGGTGAGGTTTAGCCCTAATCGTCAAATTGGTACAAAACACCAGCCCTGCAGAGCAAAACCTCGTTGTTGATCTAATTTAATGCAACGCTTGGGTATATATAGTTTGAGCCACAGTCACTGGACTTAAATCAACATATGAAAAAATTTTTACCATCCAGCCAAACAGTAAAAATCAAAAAACCAGTCCAACTTTGTTTCGACACTAAAGTGTCACACCATCACTGAGAATACCGCTTAAGTGATGCCACCGAACGACCAGACTTAATCAATCAGACGGCCGATTAAAGTAACTCTATATAAACCCACCGACGCAGACCACATCATGGCAACCCAACCCACTGTGTCAATATACCTCCTGACAAACAGGCTGCGGATCGAGAGTATAGACAGCACAGGTGGCTTCTAGCTTTATTTAAGGGGCGCTGCTGGCACCCACTCGGCAAGAGGCTCACCACCACAATAATGATTTTCAGCTGGATTTTCACGGTACAAAACATAGACGTCACTTGCATCAACATTGAGCTCCACTTTTAGTAGCGTCGATATTGCATCGGTGAGTGCTTTTTTCCGTTCAGCTTCCCGACCAGGCCTTAGGTCTACAACAACCAACGGAACTCCATCACCAATTTCCGCAAAAACTTCACGTACAGCAACGTAGTCGTACTTGGTCTCTTTCGGTGCAAGCGTATCCAGCACCGCTTGCTTGACGCCTTCTCTAAGTCGTCGTTTCGTCTCTTGCGGAGTTCCCTCTGGAACCTCGATCCGAATAACAGGCATTAGCATTCCTAATGTAAATTAGACTAAAAACAATAGCATCTATTCAACTTGTTTTTCTGAATGACACCTCATCACCCAATGAATACTGGTTGTAGTGACTATTCAAGGTGTGCATGCTGTGTTCATTGGGTAGGAGTTCGCACGCCACCCACATCGGTATTGGGTACGAACAACACCACCTACAGACGCCACAGGTGTGCTGTGAATAGTTACACATAATTAAACGCTGATCATTTAAACACACAGTACAATATCGACAAACATTATCTTAACCCTACGCCATAACAACAAGACAGTTCTGTACGGGCTTACAGGCAAACATCGATTATAAACGCGCCGCCTATTCTACAGACACATTCATACAGAGGAAGCTCCCCCGGAGAGCAAAAGCGCAGACCCAATGTTTTTCCACTTTAGCGCTATGACCTTTCAAGCCCCTTACTGAACCTGAAAACACTCGACATCCACCACCAGCCTATGGATTAAGTGCCCTTGAACTTTACTAATGACTCAACTAATACCATCACAAATGTAACGCCAAATGTTCATAAACCCTGAAATCAAACATCGCACATCAATTCACATCTGGCCATTCTCGTGTGAATAATTGCAGTAGAACTACATCCGTCACCACGATTCAAAATCCACACAAAATGCAGCGGTTACGTTGCCGCATAATTGCGGAGAAACAACTACCGTAAAGGAGCACAAGTTAATTGAAGCCCATCTAATAAATAAACGGTCATTGACATCCTCATCTCAACTGACTAACGTAAACACCATGATCAGACTAACACATACTATCAACCTGAAAAAAACCGCTTATTATAAACGGGCTCCACTCGCTGCGCGCATGTAGGATCAGGTTAACTTATAAAAAACCTCGGCAGCCTACAGCGGCTTCCGGGGTTTTTTCGTTTCAGGGGTTGCGTGGCTATCACTATAAATCAAGGAGACACTTATGTTTAACAGCTCTATCATCGCGCTTATCACACCGCTTTCAAATCACTCATAGGTGAAAAAGCGTTGGCTCGCCTGGTTCACTTTTATCTTGACCACGGTACTCACGGCATTGTGCCAGTAGGCACCACTGGTGAGGTGCCAACCTTAAGCAGACGTGAGCATAAACGTGTCATTGACATCGTTGTGCATGAAACTGGCAAGCAAATACCGGTAATTGCAGGTGCCGGTTCTAACAATCCAACAGATGCTATAGCACTAGCAGATGATGTAGCATCTGCTAGTGCAGATGCTACGTTACATGTTATGGGGTGCTACAATCGACCCAACCAAGAAGGTATCTATCAGTACTTTAAAGCGCTAAAAAAGCGACCACCTTACCTATTCTCGCCTACAACGTACCAGCACAAGCAGTAATCGATATATTGCCAGAGACAACGGCTCGCGTCGCCAACCTAAGCAATGTAGTGGGCGTTAAAGATGCCACATGCGATCTATCACGGCCAATTAAAGAACAACTGCTGATCATCAAAGATTTCAGCTTTTTTATCTGGCGAAGACCCCACTGCTGTGGCTTATAACGCGCATGGTGGACAGGGGTATATATCGGTATCTACGAATATTGCACCAACGCTTTGCGCACGGATGCAAAACGCTTGTGCTGGCGGTGATTTTCCACTGGCCTTGAGTATTCAGCGCGAACTGATGCCGCTTCATCAAGCACTGTTTTTAGAGCCCAGCCCGGCCGGAGTAAAATACGCTAGCTCTTTGCATGGTCACAACAAAGAAGAATGTCGACTACCTATGGTCGAACTTGCAAGCAATACCAAACAGGCTATTCGAAGCGTTATGCTGAAACTAGAGCTGATCTAGACAGTATAAATAGACCTATCCAATTCCAAAGCGTGAGTTATTCTAATACTCGGACAGCCACCAAGATGGCTGTCCGAGTACAGAGTAAATATCGATTGAGGCAATACATTGGCTTAACCTGATAATGGCAATGCTATGCAAGTAAAATGCTATCGCTGATCCATCAGTAATGGACTCATTGGAAAGTCGATCACTCTCCTATACTCTTAGGCTCAACCAACAAACAACTGCTTCGCTATGACAGTCGACATTTATCAACACACTAGCACGCTGCGTGAAAGCATTGCCACACAGTTGCAGAATTTTACGGCAAAGCCACTGATCGCTCACAACGACAGGCACGGAAAAACACTAACCCGTGCGGCCGTGGTGATCGCCATCAGCAAACAAGCCAATAGTACAAGCGCTTGCATATACCTTACCCTGCGCAGCAGTAAATTACGAAGGCATGCAGGTCAGTTTGCACTACCGGGTGGCAAACTAGACCCGGGTGAAACCAATCAAGAAGCCGCTTTACGAGAATTATTAGAAGAGCTTGGGCTCAAGCTTGATTCATCTCAGGTTCTGGGAACGCTTGATGATTTCCCGACACGGTCAGGCTTTGCAATAACCCCACTGGTAGTGTGGAACAACAGCACTGAAAACATTGTGCCTAACCCGGATGAGGTTGCAAGGGTTCATGAAATACCCCTGTCCGAACTCACTGATCCAAATCTTGCCACCTTTGAAGAAACCGCAACAACGCCAATTTTGTCGATTGAACCCCCATCGGTAGGCACGACAGTTTATAGCCCGACTGCGGCGATAATTTATCAATTCCGGGAAGTGGCGCTATTGGGTAACCACACACCGGTTGCCCACTACGAACAACCTGACTTTGCCTGGCGTTAGCTCAGCATTCCCGACTGCTAATTAACTAATAGCCATCCAGAATCACGGGCAATTGCGGCCATCTCCAACGCACAAGCTTCACCAACAACACATAGATAGTTACTTATAAATATCTCAGCGCCTCATGCAGCGGGGAAAATCTCACTCACAATAATACGCCCTCGCTACGCGCTCTTTGCAGACTGGCACTAATTGAATAACGGCGTAGTTCCCAACACAGGCGTGGTTTTATTTTTCACTCCAACTTCCACACCCAACTCGCGCCGCCATTCACACATTCTTTCGATAGCAGAAATCATGGTACCGGCAATGTCTTTACCGGTGGCATCCTCAATACCCTGCAATCCGGGTGACGAATTGATCTCAAGCAATAGCGGGCCGTTTTTCGAACGAATAATATCTACACCTGCCACATGCAAGCCCATAGCGCGGACAGCTCGCACGGCAAGCTTTCGTTCATCAGGGGTAGGCTTGATACTTGTTGCTGTACCTCCACGATGCATGTTAGCGCGAAACTCCCCGGGAGCAGCTTCCCTCTGCATCGCCGCAACCACTTTGCCGTCCACTACAAACAAACGAAGATCCTTACCCTCTGCTTCTGCGATAAACTGCTGAACCAGTAAGTTCGCATTTAATGATTTAAACGCATTTATAACACTTTCAGCTGCTTTGCGGGTTTCGGCCAATACAACACCACGACCTTGTGTACCCTCCAGCAGCTTCACAATCAATGGCGCACCACCAACCATTTCGATCAAGTCATTAGTGTCCATCGGCGACGACGCAAAACCGGTTATCGGGATATCTAGCGCCTCTTTTTGCAACAATTGCAACGAATACAGTTTATCTCTTGAGCGACTCACCGCTTGCGAAGTATTCAGGGCTGCTATCCCCATGCTTTCAAAGTGTCGAGTTAACGCGCAACCGTAAAATGTAATAGATGGCTTAATACGAGGCACCACCGCATCGAGGTCATTCAACATAATGCCACCACGGGTGTGAACTTCAGGTGCTTCTGCATCAAGCTTCATGTAACACTGGCGAATATCAAAAAAACGAATATCATGCCCACGCTCACGCCCCGCTTGAATAATTCGTTGGTTACTGTAAAGCTTTGGGTTACTTGCCAACAAGCCTATTTTCAATCCATCTTTTTGATTATCGTGCTTTGAATAAATGCTGGATATCTCCGCCGCTGTTCTATTTCCCAGACAAAACCCAGCTGACGGATCAACTAGCAACCGACCGCTCATCGCCTCACGACCAAGCAACATCCGATAGCCCATGCTATCGCGGTTAGTCAAAGTGAGTTCGATCTCCCATTGCTCTTGCCCGATAGCAATGATGGTTTTAATCACGTAACGTTTTTCAGCAAAACCGCCACTGTTTTTTACTGACCGACGATCATGCACCATTGCCTCACAGCGCAGCACCGTTGAACGATCGTTTTGTAGCGGGTGCACCTCAAAAGATACCCAACGGGATTCATTGCGGGTAAAGGGCTGTATATTCAATGCGTGCAAAGCAGATGTTCTAGCGCCGGAATCCACACGGGCTTTTACTGCCGGAACACCCAAATCAGGAAAGTCACACCATTCTTCGCAGCCTGCAATGACCCGCACACTATTGCTCATTTATTCATCCAAAGTATTTATTGGCGCTGCGACGCAGCATTCGTACACAAATAAGTTCGTACGTGTGGTCTGCTTGCTGAGATTAGCTGGCAGC
>JALZUX010000373.1 GCA_023301405.1 Granulosicoccaceae bacterium
GCGACACCACTACTGTGCATGAACCTTATCGCCGCTGAACATCAAAGCGGCCGATATGCACTACTCGCTAGCTCCCCCATTACCGCCACCGAAATCGTATTGGGTAAATTCATGGGCGCATTAGTATTTCAGTTATCAATCATTGCCCTGAGCACAATACTAATCAGCACACTAACGCCATTTACAACGCTCGACCTTGGCCACCTGCTCTGTGCCATCTTAGGTTTATCCTTGTTTGTAACAACAGCAACTGCACTGTCTTTATTTTACTCTTCTTTAACTGAACGACCGGTTCTGGCCGCTTTCATGAGCTTTGCCACTCTCATTCTTCTGTGGTTGGCAGCAGCCTCTTCAGCGACTGGCTCACTTGCAATGCTGTCACCATCAGCGCATTTGAGCAGCTTTATGCAAGGCTTACTTGATACAAGAGACCTTAGTTATTTTGTTTGCATCACCGGTATTCTCTTATATTTAAGCATTTGGCGGCTCGACGGTGCCAATAGAGTATCTCCCGCAGCGAGCATTGCAGGATGAATTTAACCGGAGATACAAACACATTGCACCAACTCCTGCGATCAGCAAACCAGTTTTCTCGTCCGACTATAATCGTTGCCACTTTAATCTTGCTGGCAGCGCTAGGCAATCGGCTTTATGTCGACTTTGACCTAACCGCCACTGAGCGACACACTCTATTACCGCAAAGCGTCCAAACTTTAAATTCATTAAAAGGGTCTGTCGACGCAGAAATATTTATTAACCCACAAGACCAGCAGCAAGGCGCGGTAGCCGAACTGCTTCAGAAATACCAGAACAGTAAGCCTGACCTGCACTTCGTTTTTACTGACCCGGCACTTGACCCTTCACGCATTCGAAAACTCAATATAGCACCGGGAGGAGAAATATTTTTCAGTCACAAGGGTCGTACGCAACGAATATCACAAGTGTCAGAACAAGCCGTCACCATGGCATTGCAACGACTCACCAGAAACGCCCCTAGAGTCGCCTCATTTGTTACCGGCCATGGTGAGCGCCAACTGCAAAGCCGCAACAATGCAGACATCGGCGTATTTGCAGCTCAGCTTCGCGAATCTGGCTTCGAGACACAAGAGATCAACCTGACAACAGCAACAAATCTTGATGTCGACGATGGCTTGCTTATCATAGCGAGCCCACTGCAGCGCTACCTACCGGCTGAATCAGCTACCGTGCTCGACTACATCTCGCGTGGCGGCAATCTAATATGGCTAACCGAGCCATCAAGTGAAGATGGACTGAAAGCCATTGAATACGAATTAGGGGTACACAGACTACCCGGCGTCGTGATTGACATGGCGGCACAGAACTTACAAGTCGATCGACCCGACTTTGCGATCGTTAACCAATACTCACCACATACCGCTACCAGTGGGTTTTCTTCGGTGACTCTTTTTCCACAAGCAAGCGGCCTTCAGCTACAGCCCAATCGCGAGTGGCGCGCCGCCGCACTTGCACAAGCCGGAGAACAAGCGTGGACAGAAACAGGCTCGCTCAATGGAGAGGTCGCTTTCGGTGATGACGAACGGGAAGTCTCGGGTCCATTTCCTTTAATCATTGCTCTTGAAAGAGAACGCAACGGAAAAACACAAAAGGTGCTGATCAGTGGCGATGGCGATTTCATTGCAGATGCATGGATTGGCAATGGCGGCAATCGTGATCTTGGTAACCGGATTTTTAATTGGAGCATCGACGACGACGAACTCATTCAAGTACAGTACCCGGAAAAACCCGATCAAACACTCAAATTACCCCCAATAGCTATTGTATCGCTGTTTCTACTTGCACTAATTTTGCTACCCGGTGCCTTATTGGGTTCGGCCACCAAAATCTGGTTTCAGCGTCGTCATGGCTGAGTCAGGAAGCGTATTTTTGTCAAACCGGGTTATCGGCATTATTGCCGCGGTGCTTGCCGCTGGCATTCTGCTTGATGGCAAACTTTACAATCGCCCTCCTCAAAGCATGGGTATTTTTTCGCAAGCTAACCCTGCAAGCATTTCAATAAGCCACCAAGACCAATTAATTATGGCCTTTGAAAATAACAACAATCATTGGGTAATGACCGAACCCGCCGACGCACCGCTAAACGCAGAGCGTATTCAAGTGCTGCTGGATACAAATCACCAGGTATCCAGAAGCTATAGCACAGCTGAATTACCGCTGGCTGATCTATTCCCTCACCCGGTAACCATAGATATTGACGGCAAACAGTTTCAACTAGGTGAACTGGAGCCCGTCAGCAAATTGCGCTACGTACTGGCAAACGATAAAGTCTATCTGCAAGCAGACCATGTGATACCCATGATAAAAGCAGGCACTAGTGCATTTTTAGATTTGGTTTTAACCGATTCTGTATCACTGGTTGAAATTGATCAGCAACCACTGCCAGGCCCGGAACTGTGGTCATCACTAACGGCACTCGGCATAGTGCCGCGCAGCGAACTAGATACACAGCCGCTCACGGCAATCACCATCGTGCAAAAAAATAAAGACCATATGATTTTTCACCTTCACGTGCAGGAAGATGTGGTCATTCTCGTTTCACCATCACAGCGTTACGGCTACCTTATTTCGCAGCAACAAGCCAAACAACTGGGTCTTCAAAAATATCTTTAATTTAATATTAGAGACCAGCCTCATAAGCCGATCGGCAATAGAAAATGTACCTGCATAGCGCTGAATTTTTGCTGTCGTTCATTCACTGACATGAGGCGCATAGTCGTTCTACGTAACGAATGTCAGCGACTGAACAGGGACGAAAAGGCAAGTCAGGTGGGGATATTCTCTGTTGCCGCTCGCCCCAAGCGTTTATAGTACTTAAAATTCTATTAACGATCTGCCGACATGCCTGAGTTACCAGAAGTCGAAACCACCCTGCGTGGGGTCGAGCCCCATTTAAAAGATCAATGCATAAAAAGCATATCTATATTCCAACCGCAACTACGCTGGCCGGTGAGCAAGCAATTATCCAGCTTAAAAGGGGCTAAAGTCACCGTTCTTAAACGCCGAGCAAAATACCTGCTAATTGAAGTCACCGGCGGTACAATCGCAGAGAAAAAGGCCGGCACTGCTCACATTATTATCCACCTCGGTATGTCGGGAAGCCTGCGCATTGTTGATGCAAAAACTCTACGTGAAAAACACGACCACATTGATTTTTTTCTTTCGACAGGAAAGATAATGCGCTATCACGATCCCCGTCGATTTGGCGCTGTGTTGTGGACTGACCTCCCCCCCGCACAACACGAACTACTAAGTAAACTAGGGCCAGAACCACTCGACAACACGTTCGATGGCGCGCATCTTTTTAAAGCATCAAGAAATCGCAAGGTGGCGGTAAAAAATTTGATTATGGACGGCCACATTGTTGTTGGCGTTGGAAACATATACGCAAGCGAGGCACTGTTTTTAGCAAAGGTCAGACCCGGTGTCGCAGCAGGTCGTATATCGGCAAAAAAGTATGCGGCTATTGCAGACGCCATTAAAAATGTATTGAGTAATGCTATTGCCATGGGGGGCACTACACTGAGAGATTTTGTAAATACCGAGGGCAAGCCCGGCTACTTTCAACAAACCCTGAATGTCTATGGCCGCAAAAATGAAGCATGCAACTTGTGCGGAACAACAATACAAATGAAAGTGATCGGGCAGCGATCCACCTTCTACTGCCCCACCTGTCAGCGTTAGTTGCTTTACTGACTTACCGGATTTATAGCAATAATACGATGGTATTTTTCCATCAGTTGATCACGGGTTTCTACATGATCAAGATCAAACGGAATACATTCCACAGGACACACTTCAACGCATTGTGAAGTTTCAAAATGGCCTACACACTCCGTGCACAATGCAGGATTAATTTCGTATATTTCTATTCCTTGAGTGATCGCACCATTGGGACACTCAGGCTCACAGACATCACAGTTTATACACTCATCAGTGATTATTAATGCCATAGGGATTACTTACCTCAGTAACGCCGCTTCGACTCGCGGGTCAACAAACTGAGAGACATCTCCACCGAGTGCTGCAATTTCACGCACCATACTTGATGAAACAAACGTATATTGACTGGCCGCCGCTACAAAAACAGTTTCAACATCAGGATTAAGCTGACGGTTAAGGTTTGCCAGTTGAACCTCATAGTCAAAATCGGACACCGCACGTAAGCCGCGCACAATAACCGATGCCCCGACATCTTTCGCACAGTCCACCATCAATCCGCTAAAAGAGGTGACTCTAATATTGGGACAATGAGAAAGCACCTCACGCGCCAGATCGCCTCGTTGCTGCAAATCGAAATGAGGTTTCTTACCCGGGCTATCTGCCACCGCTAGCACTACCGTATCAAACATTTTCGCGGCGCGAGTTGCAACATCGATATGGCCCAGTGTTACCGGATCAAAGGTGCCCGGATAGATCGCTGTGACTTCCAATTGATATTCCTTGTAATTGCACCAAAATTTCTAGTTTTATCATACATCAGGCAAGTGGAGGTGCAATTGATGAATTGGCAGATCAGGCAATCGATTACCAGCGAACCCTTAATCTAGACCCTGCCCAACCCGATACAGTCGCAAGCACACCTCTCCGGCGAGTTTCTCTTTCTCTAACTGCCAGTATTCAGGCACATCCACAGCGACCGCTGTTTTACCGCTTTCCACGACAACCAATGCGTCATCAGCGAGCACATTAGTTGCCACAAGACAGTTCACCGCTTTTTGATGAATTTGATCGGCAAATGGTGGGTCAATGAAAACTATATTGAAACCCCTGCCTTGGGCGTTGGCTGCGTCAGCGCTATACCGAGCGATCACATCTGCTGAAGTCGAATCAACACAATTGAGTTGAATACCGTCAATGCCCATCAGATCTATGTTTTTGAGTAATTCGCCATAAACCTTACGCGATTTTTCAAGCATCACCACCTGATCTGCACCACGCGATACCGCTTCAAACCCCAGTGCACCGCTACCGGCGAACATATCAAGACACCTGCTGCCGGGCAACGATGGCTGCAACCACGAAAACAGCGTCTCACGCAGTCGATCACCAGTGGGCCTCAATCCCGGCGCATCCGGAAAGCCAATTACTCGGCCACGTAGACTGCCCGCAATAATCCTGACCTTATTACGATTTTTTTTCACCAGAGTGGTCACCAGATCTATAATTATCAAAGCACAGCAGAAACCTTTACCAAAGATAACCTAGACGCCGTTATAACGGTGCTACGATACCACTGAGACAGGCAAAACATCTATCAACCGGCCCCACAAACCGGATCCAAGACAAGCACAATACACAGATTAAATGCATGGGTATCTTCAGTTTCCTTAAAAGAAAAGACAAACCTGATACACAGAAAGGCGCTGCTGCCCCACCTGCCCCTGTGTCCAGTTCCACAACAGCCCCTTTACCAAATGAGCTGGCAACAGATACCACCCACGCAGCGAACGTTGACCCACCCGAAAAACTGGATACCCGACTTGAGAAGTCGCGCAAACGTTTTGCCGGCGGTTTGCTTAATTTTCTGGGCGGCCGAAAAACAATCGATAAGGATCTACTCGAAGACCTTGAGTCTCAACTCATCATGAGTGACATCGGCGTACCCACTGCCGGCCGCATTATAGACGCGGTCAGAAATAACGCCAAAACAAGCGCAAACCCGGATTTACGATCATTGCTTCGTGAACAACTGATCAGCATTCTCAAGCCCTGTGAAATCCCTCTTGAAATACACGACAGCAGCAACCCATACGTGCTTCTGGTGGTTGGCGTAAATGGCGCAGGTAAAACGACAACCATTGGAAAAATTGCCAGACAACTGCAAAACGGAGACAAGTCGGTCATGTTGGCTGCCGGGGATACGTTTCGAGCAGCAGCAGTTGAGCAATTACAAACATGGGGCAAGCGAAACAACATTACCGTGGTTGCACAGGGTTCAGGTGCTGATTCCGCCTCGGTTATTTTTGACGCTGTTCAATCAGCCACCGCAAGAAATATCGATGTTGTAATCGCCGATACGGCCGGCAGGCTACACACCCAGGCAGGCCTGATGGACGAGCTTGCCAAAGTTTCAAGAGTGATCAAAAAGATCGATGAAAATGCCCCTCATGAAACACTCCTGGTGCTAGACGGGACCACTGGTCAAAACGGCTTAAACCAAGCCAGAGAATTTAATAATATCGTAGAGGTAACCGGGTTAGTGGTGACCAAGCTAGACGGCTCTGCCAAAGGCGGCATGCTGTTTACACTGGCCGATGAATTAAAACTCCCCATCAGGTTTATCGGTGTCGGTGAGGGTATTTACGATTTACGTGTTTTTCTTGCCGAAGATTTTGTCGATGCACTGTTGGGGGATTCAACACCAGATGGGGCAATTACGGCAGCTTAGCCCACATCATTCGCGAGGCAAGGATTAGTAATAAGGAAATGCCTATATATATTGCTTCATATCCCGCCTGATCTAGCTTAGCCCACAGCGGGCTGCGCTTCCGGTTCGATCTAGCGACCTGTTTTGTACTATTTCCGCTGAGTGTCATCCACACGAATAAAGCGGGCTAGGTCCAATGCTCCATCACCAGACACTCAAATGATTCAATTTAACCAAGTCAGCAAACAATTCAAAAAGGTCGAACTTTTTACAAACATCAATCTGTTTTTGCCAAAAGCGTCCTATACTTTTATCGGTGGGTCAGAAGACCAAGGCAAAACAACACTACTACAGATGATCATGGCCTATGAGAAGCCAAGCTCAGGAACACTGACCGTTGACGACATGGATATCAGCACGCTACCCAAGGCGAGAATACCATTTTTAAGACGACAAATCGGACTGGTCGAATCCAACCCCCTGATGCTGGAAAATCGGACAGTAGCAGAAAACATTGC
>JALZUX010000374.1 GCA_023301405.1 Granulosicoccaceae bacterium
CCGGCTTTTCTTTCCATTCTGGCTGATTTCCCACACTTTGTACCCCAGCAAACCCTCTATTGGGTCGGTGTAGGAAGTCACCTTAGTCCACCCACGCACACCAAAAGGCGAGGCAATCTTGCCTAGCACTATTTTTTCAGCGTCGTTGATTAATCCGTCAGCCACAGACTGGTTGTCAGCGGCGTTTACAGAGACTTTCTGATTCGGAGTGTCCATTCAGTCGGGTACAAGCCGAACTATCCTTGAGTCGAATTAGGCTGCGGCAGCGTTAGCTCTGTGCATCTTGACCAGCTGAGCTACTCGCTCAGACAGTTGTGCACCATTACCGATCCAGTGGTCAACACGATCAAGATCGATTCTCAGTGATTCTTCTGACTCGTTACGTGACATTGGGTTATAAAAGCCCAAACGCTCCAGGTATCGACCGTCACGACGATTGCGACTGTCTGTGACGACAATCTGGTAGAAAGGCTTCTTTTTCGCGCCACCGCGCGACAGTCTTATGGTGACCATTATTATAATCCGGACTAGTTCGACAGCTGCCTGATGCAACCGCCTTCGGGAAAACCGCTAACTATACAACAAAACTGACGCTTTTGAAGCCCTTTGAGGAAGAAAAATAGATGTAAAACTCGTGAAACCAGAAAATGGCCGCTTCGCATCACGCGCCAACGAGATGTTTGTCACATCCCCATGCCCGGGGGCATCTGTCCTTTCATGCCTCTGAGCATATTTTTCATCCCGCCTTTGGACATTTTCTTCATCATTTTACTCATCTGAAGATGCTGCTTCATCAGACGGTTGATATCTTGAACCTGCACTCCTGACCCCATCGCAATTCGGCGCTTTCTTGACCCTTTTATTACTGCTGGAAACTTACGTTCATGAGGGGTCATCGAATTGATGATCGCGATAGTTCGCCCTACTTCTTTGTCATTCGCCTGATTTTTGACTGAGTCAGGCAAATTTGCAGCCCCTGGTAACTTGTCGATCAAGGATGCCATGCCCCCCATGCTTTGCATTTGCTCCATTTGATCACGCAGATCTTCCATATCAAAGTTTTTGCCCTTTTTCATTTTACGGGCGAGCTTTTCTGCTTTCTGGTGATCAACCTTCTCGGTGACTTCCTCTACCAGACTGACCACATCCCCCATTCCAAGAATGCGAGAAGCGATTCGGTCAGGGTGAAAAGCCTCGAGGGCAGCCATTTTTTCACCGGCACCAATGAATTTGATGGGTTTACCAGTGATGACTCGTACAGAAAGTGCTGCCCCACCGCGAGCGTCACCATCTGTTTTAGTGAGGATCACACCGGTCAGTGGCAGAGTATCCCCAAACGCCTTGGCCGTGGCTGCGGCATCCTGCCCCGTCATACTGTCGACAACAAAAAGTGTTTCTACCGGATTGAGCGCAGTGTTGAGCTCGCTAATCTCGGCCATCATGTCTTTATCGATGGCAAGTCGCCCGGCGGTATCGACGATAAGCACATCAGCAAACTGCTTTTTCGCCTGCGCGAGCGCTGCATTGGCGATATCTATTGGTGATTGATCAATGCCACTGGGAAAAAAATCGACACCTACATCACCAGCCAGCTTCTCAAGCTGAGCGATTGCTGCCGGACGGTAGACATCACAACTTACTACCATAACCTTGCGGTTGTCTTTTTCTTTCAGACGCAGCGCTAGCTTACCAGTGGTTGTGGTTTTACCCGAACCTTGCAAACCGGCCATCAGAATTACGGCTGGTGGCTTGGCTGACAGATCCAAACTTTCGGATTGTTCACCCATGATGGACACTAGTTCATCATTAACCACTTTGATCAGCGCTTGCCCGGGCGACAGACTGCCCACAACCTCATGACCTAGCGCTTTTTCACGAATCGAATCGATTAGATTCTTGACAACCGGTAAGGCGACATCAGCTTCAAGCAACGCCATTCGCACATCACGCAACGCGTCCTGAATATTTTGCTCGCTCAAACGGCCTTGGCCGCGTAGATTTTTTACCGTACGCCCAAGTCTTTCGCTTAAATTTTCAAACATTGCCAATTATTCCAAAATTACCCAACATATCTTAAATTTACGAGATCTGGGGTTAAACCAATCAAAATCAAAACGCCACTCCCCCTTTAGTTTACTTCACGTAAGGACGAAACAGGCATACTTTCACGAAAATTACTGACCAATACAACTTTCGGCAGTAAAATGCGTCATGAATTCGATCCTGATGGGCAGTCCCTACCTTGGCTTTGCAGCCGTGGCATTATATGCAACAAGCACATACTTACTGTATCGGTCTGTCGCAGCCGAGCCGCCTGGCTCAGACACCAATCAAGAATCGAGCTCGCTTTCTCTAATTTGGGCAATAGCTCTGGCGGCGGCCGCAGTACATGGCTGGATATTAATTCACACCACCTTTACATTGGCCGGCCTTAATCTCGCGTTTTTTAATTCGCTGTCCATCACCACTTGGTTTGCGGTGATGATCACGCTGCTGCTGAATGTCGGCAGGCCTGTGATTAATCTAGGCCTTATTCTATTTCCAATGACCGCCCTCGCCGTACTGGCCTCGATACTTATAAGCAACCCGAGCACAAGCACAATCGCGCCCAAGGTAAGCTGGCATGTACTGATATCAGTCATCGCCTACGCCCTTCTAACCATAGCAGCTGGTCAGTCAGTGCTGGTGTCACTACAAGATAAAAGACTACACAGCCACCGACC
>JALZUX010000375.1 GCA_023301405.1 Granulosicoccaceae bacterium
CTTTGAAAATAGGCGTAAGGCGAAATGTAATCGAAGTACCAGCGCATAGAGGGGGGCTCAAGCTAAGAAACTGGCTAACATCCATTAATGCCACCAGTTTCAGTGTGTGATGACAAAGGCTTTTCAACAAGTCTTGGCAAAAAACAGGCAGAAATCCTAGTGCAGTGCGTTGTCACGGGCAATGTAGCTGTTGTCGAGACGTTCAAACTCTTCTGCAACTAGAGGATGTCTTACAGGATCTAGTGAGTCATCCAGTAGCAGGTTTTGTTCAGAGACATAAGCAACGTATTCGGTGTCTTCGTTTTCGGCATACAGGTGGTAAAACGGTTGATCTTTGTGCGGGCGAACACTTTCCGGAATAGCATCGTACCAGTCGTCGGTGTTTGAAAACTCGGGATCAACGTCAAAAATAACCCCTCTGAAGGGGTAAACTCTGTGTTTTACAACTTGCCCGATACTAAATTTAGCGTGGCGTATCATATGCTGTGTCATGGCTGGTAGAGTACCGTATGTTAGCAAACTGAGGCTGAAATGTGACCAAGAGAATTATTCTAGACTGTGACCCCGGGCACGACGATGCCGTGGCCATACTGCTGGCGCTAGGTGCCCCTGCCGAGATTGAAATGGCAGGGCTAACCGTTGTTGGTGGTAATGTGCGTTTAGACGGAACAGTCCTGAATGCACGCAAGGTTGTGACTCTGGCTGGTGCCAAAGATGTTTCAATTTATGCGGGCTGTCCACGACCGATGTTGCGAGAAATGGTCACGGCTGAGCATGTACATGGTGAAACAGGCCTTGATAGCGGCAGTGGTCAGCCTTTAGCAGATCCAACAACTCCGCTGTCAAAGACGCATGCGGTAAATTTTATCATCGATACCGTGCGGGCAGAGCCAGCAAACTCCATAACGCTTGTTGCTATTGGTCCGTTAACCAACGTTGCCGTGGCGTTCGCGATGGCGCCGGACATCATAGATCGTCTTGAAGATCTGGTGATAATGGGCGGCGCCGGTTTTGAGCCCGGTAATATTACCCCGGCAGCTGAATTCAATATTTACGTTGATCCCCACGCGGCGCGGGCCGTTTTTGAAAGTGGTGTACGGCTCACTATGTTTGGTTTGGATGTCACTCATCAGATGCTGATCACGCCCGACAGGCTCAAGGCTTTTGCAGAAAAAGGCGGTCGAGTAGGGGTGGTGGTGGCTGATTTGCTGGATTTTTTCAATCAGTACGATATCGGAAAATACGGGTGGGATGGTGCGCCGCTGCATGATCCGTGCACAATCGCTTACTTGATAAACCCTGGTTTGTTCAAATGGCGTGACATGCACGTGGTGGTCGATACCACCGAAGGCCCGTCATTGGGCAGAACGGTCACTGACTGGTTTGGAGCGACAGATCAGACACCTAACACACGTGTTGTTACCAGCGGTGATGCTGATGCTTTTTTCAAGCTGATCACTGACAGAATCAGTCAGCTTTAGCCGTTGCCGGCCGCCGGGGTTAGTCCCATTCAGGGGCCCACGGTACTTTATGTTTGTCGACAATGCGGTAACCGATATGAGTGAGTTTGTTGATTTCAGTCATTTCTGTTTCCGTAAGCGTAAAGTCAACAATATCGTAGTTGGCTTTGATGTTTTCCTTTCGGGTTGACATCGTGTTCACTGATAACCCGTTTTGAAGTGTCCAGCGCAGTACCACTTGTGCGGCGGATTTATTGTGCCGTGAGCCAATGTCGGTAAACAGGGCGTGCTTGAAAACTTCACCGCGTGCCACCGTGCAATACGCTGAAAGCGGGATGCCGGTCTCTTTTGATGCGGCCAGCAGAACGTCTTGATTAAGCAATGGGTGAAACTCTACCTGATTAGTGACTAATGGCGCATCGACGATTGATGTTGCGTCGCGCATCATTTGTGCGGTGTAGTTTGAAATCCCGATATGTTTGGTGAGCCCTATTTTGGCCGCTTTCTCAAGCAATTTCAGCGAGGGTTTGATATCGCCGTTGGCAGGCGGCCAATGTAAAAGCAGCACATCAAGGTAGTCAATTTGCAGAGCCTCAATACTGTGTTCTACAGAAAGTAAAAACTTTGCCTTGTCAAAGTTAGCCGGAGGCACTTTGCTGGTGATGCAGAATTCTTCCCGCGGGACTCCACTTGCGGTAAGGCAGGCGCCGGTATCAGCTTCATTCTGGTACATTTGGGCAGTGTCGATGGCACGGTAACCGATGTCGATCGCCATGTTCAGTGCTGCGGCCAGTGGATCGCCTTTGAGTGGAAAAGTGCCAAAAGCCCTCGAGTAGTTTTTAGTGCTGAAAACAGCCAAAGTGTTCTCCGTTAAAACGAGGACAATTGTCCTCGATTGGTGATTGTGCGATCAAGTGCTTGTCATTCAGGACCTGAGGCTACCAATAAGGTTCTGAAGCCATGATGCTCCATCCGGCAAAATGTTGCTTACCATCGGAAGGGTTAAAACCAGATGCAGTAACGAGCCGAGCAGGTACAGGAATCCGGCTGCGACCAAGGTGGCCAGCAACACTTTAAACATCAGCCATACCAGCTGAAAAAAGGGTATATCCATGTCAATTATATTGACGAACTCGACCGGATCTTCGCCTTCATCGTAGCGCGAGTCGTAACTGGCGGGAGGTCGGTCGTCGTATTCATAGCGGCTTAGTTCGCGGTCTATTTTTCGCCGTTCGTCAGGATGATCCCGGTAATCTTGCATTAGGTATTGCCTCTGATATATCAGTACTGATGCTATTGGTAATTGTCGCGGGAAGCCAGGCATCCTTGGACTGCTTGAAACTAAATTGTCGCGCAAAATGGGGTTTATTGACAGACAAATATCGACCTGAAACCATCAAATCAGGCCAATTCGGCCGTCGCTTTTTGGCGACGACAGGGCCGCTCTTACAGGAGGCTGAAGGTGTTAAATCAATTTATGGGTTATCGTTAGGTTTGTATCTAAGCCGGTTCAGCAGTGAGTGCTCACCAACTATGGCAGTGAAGGCCCGAAAACAGTAGCCCCAGTGGCTGTGACCGCTGCCACTTGCTTTGTTGGCGCAATATTGGCCTCTGCATGCGGGGTTGCCGAAAATTAATGCCCGGCATAAATTGTCTGCAATAAACGCGGGCGCTGAGTCGTTGGGGGTGTGCAGGGGAGAACATTTGCCTGCTTGGGGGAGAATGAACCCAATGTGTGTAGCGCGGTCAGCAAGAATGGCGGATCTCGACCGTTGGCGGCACTCAGAAATACAACTCGACTAAATACCATTGTTTTTCAGGACACTTAAATTTTGCGAATTCGTGATTCAAAAAAAATTCTTCCGTTGATGCTTCTTGCACCCTTACTCGTTCCAGTGATCGGAGAAGCTCAGGATACCTCAACAACGCCGGCTGCGGCCGAGGTGGCCCACTCTAACGGGATATCGCCCGAGCTGTTGGCCCGATTAAAAACCGCTACAGTGGAGCGGGGTGATAGTTACGAGCCGCGCACCGAGCACTTCAATGAAGACGGTACCCCTGTGTACGTCAACAGGCTGATCCTTGAAGATTCTCCCTATCTGATACAGCACGCCCATAACCCGGTGAATTGGTATCCATGGGGTGCTGAAGCGTTTGCCGAAGCGAAAAAGCAAAATAAGCCCATATTTCTTTCCATTGGTTATGCCACCTGCCATTGGTGCCACGTGATGGAAAAAGAAAGCTTTGAGAATGAAGATATTGCTAAGCAAATGAATGAAAGCTATATCGCCGTGAAAGTGGATCGCGAACAACTCCCCGATGTTGATGCCACCTATATGACTGCAGTGCAAATGCTTACCGGTGGAGGTGGCTGGCCGATGTCCACCTTCCTGCAATCTGAAGGCAAGCCTTTTCACGGTGGAACCTACATGCCGCCGTCGGTGTTCTCGCAGACCCTCGCTGACATTATCAATGTCTGGGATGTAGATGAGCCTCGGGTGCAAGAGTTTGCCAGCCGGTTGTCTGCGGCAATAGAAGAATCCAATCGAGTTGGCGGAGAAGCAAAGAGCGTAGGTGTGCGCGAAATCGCAGCCGCACGCGATAGCCTGCTAGCAGCCCATGATGATTTGCAGGGCGGTTTTGGTGGAGCACCAAAATTCCCCCGCGAGCCATCGTTGTTTTTCCTCCTTGATGTAGCCCAAAGAAACGGTGATCAAGAGGCTCTGGATGCGGCAAATTTTACCCTGCAACGTATCAGCGCTGGTGGCATACACGACCAGATCGGTGGCGGTTTTCATCGCTATGCGGTAGATAACGATTGGCTGACGCCGCATTTTGAAAAAATGCTGTACAACCAGGCGGCGTTGTCACGTGTTTATATGCAGGCTTATGCGTTAACCGGTGATGTAGAGCATTTAAGAACCAGCCGACGCACGCTTGATTATGTGATCCGTGAAATGACCACAGAAAAGGGTGGATTTTATTCGGCAACTGATGCCGACTCCGAAGGTGAAGAGGGTGTGTATTTTATCTGGACGCCAGCCGAGCTGGTGAGCATTCTAGGCCAACAGGACGCTGATCTCGCCATGTTTGTTTGGGACGTGACAGAACAAGGAAATTTCGAAGAGCATAATATTTTGCATATGCAAGGCCCCATTCGTGAAGTGGCAGAGTATGCCAATTTAACTCCCGAAGAATTAACATCCAAACTGACCATGTTCTCAGAGAAGCTGCTTAAAGAACGTGTTAAACGTGTGCCACCATTGACTGACCGTAAAGTCATCAGTGAGTGGAACGGCATGATGATTACGGCCTTTGCCGAAGCCTATGATTTGGTCAAAGAGCCAGCTTACTTGCAGGCCGCGGTAAATGCGGCTGAGTTTGTCTGGGAGCATAACTACCGCGGAGACGGGTCTCTTTATCGCGCTCACTTCAATGGCAGTTCGTCGATTGAAGCCAGTCAGCCCGATTATGCGTTCATGGCTGAAGCCATGTTGGCGTTGTATGACGTCACCGGTGAAAGTCAGTGGCTTGACCGTGTAGAAATACTAACGAAAACCATGCTTGATAAGTTTTGGGACAAAGAAAACGGTGGCTTTTTCATTGGTGCAGAAACAGCCTCAGGGGCACCGCTGCCAAGTCGGCCAAAAGATCTCTTCGACAGCGCAACACCCACCGGCAACTCTGTGGCCCTTCGAGTATTAAGCAAGCTTTGGTACCGAACCGGTGACATAAAGCATCGCGAGTCAGCCGAGGCATTGCTTGCTGCATTTTCCGGCTTTTTAGAGCTTGATGCTTCTGGTTTTGCCTACCTGCTGATCGGTGCCAATGACTTGCTAAACGGCGAAAGTGGCGACCGTCAATTTGCCGCGCGTGGCAAGGTGAAGGCGCGCGCGCGAGTAGGTGCAGGAAACCAAGTTGAAGTCACCATAGACGTTGCTCCCGGTTGGCATATCAATGCTGAAAAGCCGTTACAGGATTACTTGATTGGTACCAAGCTCACAACCGCCAGTGATAAACCATTACCGGGCACCGTCTATCCTGAAGCGCAGAAGCGGGTGCTTGGTTTTCAACGCGCTGAGTTAGCGCTGTATGAAGGTCAGGTCAGTCTGTCGGCAACGTTGCCTGAGGGTGAGTCAGCTGTAGCGGTTCAAGTGCAAGCTTGTAGTGATGAAATATGCCTGGCACCCGAAACGTTAACTTTAAAGCTTAGCGTGGGTAGTTAGCTAGTAGTGCATTTAAGCCGGCGGCTATCAAGTCAGTGGTCGCCGGCGAGTAATACCGTGTTTGGTTTTTTAACAT
>JALZUX010000376.1 GCA_023301405.1 Granulosicoccaceae bacterium
AACGCTGATGGCGTCAGACTCACCACCACGCTAGACCTCATTCCTTATGGTGAAGACTGGCGCCGTGCCGGTGAATATATCAAGCAGGCGTTGGGCGATATCGGCATTGATGTTGAACTGCGCTATGAAGATGTACCCACCTGGATCAAACGCGTATACGGCGACTATGACTTTGCCATGAACCTGAATTACTTTTATCAGCTACCAGATCCCGTCATTGGTGTGCATCGTCATTATGGTTCTGACCAAATTCGTCAAGGCACACCGTTTGTGAATTCAACTCGCTATACCGATGCTGATCTCGACAAACTGCTGGCCGCCGGTGCAACCTCGGCTGACCCGGAAGCACGCAAAGGTATTTACCACGAAATTCAGGACAAACTTGGTGCTGATCAACCGGTGGTTAACCTGTTCGAGATGAAGTTCATCACGGTCTTTAACAATAAACTAAAAGACCACGACTACTCAGCAATGGGTTCTTATTCATCATTTGATCGTACCTGGATAGAACAGTAATTCCACCTGAAGCTACTGTTGTTCCTGAATGCAGCCGGGCATCTCTGCCCGGCTGTTTTTTTTCACAACCATAAAATCCATTTAAAATGAATCACAGTGCCAAACGCATACGCTATGTACTGAAACGGCTACTGCAAGCAGTACCGGTCATACTGGCAATTCTGGTGGTTAATTTCTTTCTGCTGCATTTGGCTGAAGGTGATGCCGCCGATGTACTGGCCGGCGAAGCCGGCTCTGCAACGCCTGAATATATGGCACAGCTTCGACAAAAGTTCGGGCTGGATAAACCACTGCCTGTACAGCTTGTTATTTACCTGAAAAACGTACTGTCATTCGACTTAGGGTATTCATTCCGCCACGATATGCCGGTATCAAAGTTGGTCCTCGACAGGTTTATACCGACCCTGCTGCTGATGGCATCAACCATTTTGTTGGCCGTTGGCTTCGGCATTGTCTTAGGGCTGTTGGCGGCATCGGGCCTTAATACCTGGCGCGATACGCTTATCTCAATATTTGCACTAATTACCTATGCCACCCCGCTGTTCTGGATTGGCCTGATGATGATTGTGGTGTTTTCTTTAAAGCTGCATTGGTTTCCAACAAGCGGCATGGAAAACGTCGCCATGTTCTATGAAGGGTGGGATCGTGTCAAAGACATTGCCCACCACTTAGTTATGCCTACCATCACGCTTTCTTTATTTTATCTGGCACTTTATACCCGACTTATGCGCGCCTCCACGCTTGAGCAAGCCGGTATGGACTACGTGGTTACTGCACGTGCAAAGGGACTTACTGAGCGCCGAATATTATTCGGGCATATCTTAAGAAACGCATTACTGCCGGTCGTCACAATGGCAGGTGTACAGGTTGGCGCATTGATTGGCGGTTCAGTGATTGTTGAATCTGTATTTGCGTGGCCCGGCCTTGGCATGCTGGCTTACGAGGCATTATTTTCACGCGACCTGAATTTATTATTAGGCATATTTTTGTTATCTGCACTACTGGTGGTTGCCATTAACCTGGTTGTAGATGTTATTTATTCTTTCCTTGATCCGCGTATAGAGGTGTCCTGAATGACTTTCTGGAAACTGTACCGGCGCAACCGCTCAGCCGTCTTTGGGTTATTTATACTAGTCACCATCCTCACCATGGCAGCCTGTGCTTCATTGTTATTCCCTGAAGATCCGTTCCGGCTTGCCGGAAAGCCTATGTCACCTCCGGGTGACAACGGTTTTTTTCTTGGCAGCGATACCTTAGGGCGTGATGTTGCATCAGGCATTGCACACGGTGCCAGAACCTCCCTTTTCATTGGTGGACTTGCCACCGTTGTGGCGGTTTTTATTGGTGCGGTACTTGGTGGGCTTGCCGGCTATTACGGCGGATGGACCGACGACATTCTTATGCGGGTGACTGAAATGTTTCAGACGATCCCGTCCTTTGTTTTTGCGATATTAATCGTCGCCATCATGAAGCCCTCAATACAGAGTATTGTTATCGCCATAGCGGTGGTGTCGTGGCCGGCGGTCGCACGGCTTGTGCGTGGTGAGTTTATATCACTGCGCAACAGAGAATTTATTCAGGCCTGCCACACGGTTGGCATGAGTGATATCCGTATCATGATGGCGGAAATTCTGCCCAATTGCCTGTCACCTATTATTGTTGCAGGCTCGCTGATGGTGGCCACCGCTATCCTGATTGAAAGCGGGCTGGCATTTCTGGGCCTGGGTGATCCAAACATCATCAGTTGGGGGTTTCAGATTGGTGCAGGTCGTACCGTACTTCGGTCAGCGTGGTGGGTGTGCACCTTCCCCGGTGTGGCGATTTTACTGACCGTATTGGCCATTAACCTAGTGGGTGAAGGATTAAACGATGCGCTTAACCCTCGCCTGCGGGAACGCACATGAGCCAACCCAACAAAGACAATGCACCACTACTGGATATCACTAACCTGTTTGTCAAACTACCCCGTGGTGCTGAACGCACACATGCGGTTGAGGGCATCAGCTACACGCTAAACAAAAACGAGATACTTTGCGTGGTCGGTGAATCAGGCTCAGGTAAGTCGATCACTGCCAGAGCCATTATGGGTTTGCTCCCTGCCCCTCACGTATTGATTGACAAAGGCACCATCAATTTCAACGGTGAAGAGCTCACCACCATCAAAGAGAGTCGCATGCGCGAGATCCGTGGCGGTGAGATCTCTATGATTTTCCAAGAGCCAATGACCGCACTGAACCCGGTGATGACCATTGGCAAGCAGATTGATGAAGTCAT
>JALZUX010000377.1 GCA_023301405.1 Granulosicoccaceae bacterium
AAGATGGCGTCTTCATCAAACGCTTCGATTTCGCCGCGGAGAGCCAAACCTACTTTAGTACCGTACTCAAGACCGGCACCACCCATCAGGTGGGTATCGTTGTCGCGTGTGAATTCAAGGTCACTTGAGTTATCCATCGTGCCGACGCCGATTTTCAAGAACGCACCCAAACCACGGCGAGCCAGCAAACGATCATAGCCGCCTGCGTTGTAGAAATGATAAAGCACACTTAGATCCGCAACTTCGTAACCCAAATCGCCCACAGTAACACCAGCACCAGTACCGATTTCTGCTTCGCCTAAGTCGGCATAACCAAGCTCCACACCCAAATGCGGGTGGAAATCCCAACCGACAAAAACTTTACCGCCTGTACTCTCGTCATCCGTAACTCGGAGATCCACACCGTTTTCAACTTCTGGTTGAAGCTGTGAAATACCACCAGCGGCTCCTGCATAGAGCCTCTTATGGAATGATTGATCCTCTGCACTTGCTGGAACGCACAACACTGTACTAATGAGCGTGGCGACGAGGGATATTTTAAATTTCATTGTTAGGAATTCCCAATTATTCTATTATGTTTACTGTTCGCCCATTAGTCACTCAGTGACGTATTGGGAAGCTGTTAGCCGCTTCTTTTTTACTGAAAGACGACAAGTACTCGCAGTACACTTAGGTTTATAGTTCAGCATTGGGAAAATATAAGAAAATTTTTGCACGCAATGTGTGTTCGATCCCCGGAGACAGGTATCAGCACAGCTGCAAAAACGCGATAATCACCAGTAAATATCGGTTATCCGCGGTCAGCACGACATAAAAAACAAAAAAAAAGCAATTTACATTAAAATTAATTCACAATTGGTCACGTCGAGCATAACTGCTTTTAATAGGGGCGGGTTCAAATACTCCCGTTATTTCTACTCCCACTCGATTGTTGCCGGCGGCTTACCGGAAATATCATAAACCACCCTCGACACGTCCTCTATCTCGTTAATAATGCGTCGGGAAACCAGATCAAGGAAGTCGTAAGGCAGGTGTGCCCAGTTGGCCGTCATAAAATCAGTTGTTTCGACAGCTCGTAGACTGATCACATGCGCGTATCGTCGTCCATCGCCGGTGACTCCGACTGATTTAATTGGCAAGAACACGGCAAACGCCTGAGAGACCTGATGATACAACTCATGCTGCCGAAGCTCTTCGATAAAAATATCATCCGCCGCTCTTAACGTATCTGCAAATGACTTTGTCACCTCGCCCAGAATGCGAACTCCCAAGCCAGGGCCCGGAAACGGATGGCGATCAACCATTGGTCCCGGAAGCCCCAGTTCGCGGCCAACATTGCGAACTTCATCTTTAAACAAATCTCGTAACGGCTCTACCAGCTCAAGCTCCATGTCAGCAGGTAAACCACCCACGTTATGATGTGACTTGATAACATGTGCCTTGCCGGTTGCACTACCAGCGGATTCTATTACATCAGGGTATATTGTCCCCTGCGCAAGCCAACGCACTCCTTCGAGTTTTCTGGCCTCTCGCTCGAAAATTTTGATGAACAACCCGCCAATTACTTTTCTTTTCTGTTCCGGGTCTGCAACCCCTGCCAGCGCCTGCAGAAACTCTTTCTCTGCGTTAACTCTTATAACTCTAACGCCAAGCGATTCTGCGAAAGTCGCCATCACCTGATCACCCTCGTTCAGTCGAAGCAGCCCGTTGTCAACAAACACACAGGTGAGCTGCTGACCAATAGCACGATGCAGAATCGCCGCCACGACTGAAGAATCTACTCCACCAGACAATCCCAACAACACATTGTCATCACCCACCTGGCTACGAACAGAAGTAATGCAGTTTTCTGCAATACTGGCAGGTTGCCAGTCTGAGTTACATTGGCAAATGTCCTGAACAAAACGATTGATGATTTTGGCACCTTGCGCGGTGTGAGTGACTTCGACATGAAACTGCAGCGCATAGTATTGTCGCGCCTCATCTGCAAAGCCTGCTATCGGTGCGTTCTCTGAACTGGCAATCAGCTTAAAGCCGTCAGGCAGTGTTTCAACCCGATCACCATGGCTCATCCACACATCAAGCAATCCATGGCCTTCATCATTAACATGATCCTGGATACCTTCTAATAACGTTGAATGACCACGCGCCCTGACAGTCGCATAACCAAACTCACTATGATCAGCACTGGCCACCTTGGCACCAAAATGAGCTGCCATTGCCTGCATACCGAAGCAAACACCGAGCACGGGCACTTTAAGTTGAAAAACAATATCAGCAATTGTGTGGGTTGACGCAGCAGTAACGGATTCAGGTCCACCGGATAAAATTATTCCGCGCGGTGCAAAGTCGGCAATGTATTTAGGATCAACATCGCAGGCGTATATTTCACAGTAAACGCCAGCCTCGCGAACACGCCTTGCGATCAGTTGCGTAAACTGCGAACCGAAATCAAGTATCAAAATCTTGTGGTCATGAATGTCGGACATAGCAGGCCTGATAGGTAGAGAGTTAAGTAGCAGTGGCTCACTGCGTTGCGGTGCTGTGGATCAACGCCACATAAACAAATACCACAACGCACATCACCCGAAGTCGGTGACAACAGTGTTACTCTAATTTAAGGATTTGGAAAAAAACTAGCTGCACCAAAAGGTCACAGTCAGAGCCGATAGTTAGGCGGCTCTTTGGTGATCTGCACATCGTGAACATGGCTTTCACGCATTCCCGCACTGCTGACTCTGACAAAGGTCGAATCAGTTTGCATGGCGCTAATATCGGCACAACCGCAGTAACCCATGCCAGAGCGCAAACCACCGACCAGTTGATGGATTACGGCTGATACCGGCCCTTTATACGGCACGCGTCCTTCGATGCCTTCAGGCACAAGCTTTCTTTCATTATCTTCAGAGTCTTGAAAATACCGGTCACTTGACCCTTGCTGCATAGCGCCAACAGAGCCCATACCGCGATATGACTTATAAGAACGCCCTTGATAGAGTTCTACCTCACCGGGTGCTTCTTCAGTGCCTGCAAGCAAACTACCCACCATTACTGATGACGCGCCGGCTGCAATCGCTTTAGCTATATCACCTGAATACCGCACACCACCATCAGCAATTATTGGAATGCCGGCTCCTTTCACCGCCGTTGCAACGTTATCAATGGCCGTAATTTGCGGCACCCCCACCCCGGCAACAATTCGTGTTGTACAGATAGAGCCAGGCCCTATGCCGACTTTCAAGCCATCAGCGCCTGCTTCTACCAAAGCCTTTGCTGCCTCTGCGGTTGCAATGTTTCCTGCCAACACTTGCAACGTTGGATATTCTTGTTTTGTGCGCCTGACTCGTTCGATAACACTTTGCGCGTGGCCATGTGCGGTATCGACGACTAAAACATCAACTCCCGCCTCAACCAGCGCTGCGGTTCTCTCATCGGTATCGGCACCTACACCGATCGCCGCCCCACTGACCAGTCGCTGCTGACTGTCTTTACATGCAATCGGGTAGTCCCTTGCACTGCGAATATCCCTGACGGTGATCATACCTCGCAGTTCAAAGTTATCGCTTACGACCAGCACTCTTTCAATTCGATGTTGATGCAGTTTCCCCAGGGTGTGTTCGCGGCTTGCATTGACCGGCACGGTGACCAGCTTGTCACGCGGGGTCATTATTGATGAGACTGGCTCGTCTTCACGAGTTTCAAACCGGATATCGCGCTTAGTGACAATACCGACTAATCCATCATTGTCGACTACTGGAAGCCCTGAAATGCCGTGCCTAGCGGTAAGCTCACGCACTTCTTTGATGGTGGTATCAGGGGTGATCGTGATGGGCTCAAGCACCACACCACTTTCAAATCGCTTTACTCGTCGAACCTCTGCCGCCTGAGCCTGAACCGACATATTCTTGTGGATAATGCCAATTCCGCCTTCCTGCGCCATTGATATCGCCAGTCGCGATTCAGTCACGGTGTCCATTGCAGCAGACAGCAGTGGCAAATTAAGTTTAATATCGCGGGTCAGCTGAGTGAAAAGCTGTACCTGATTAGGCAATAAAAGGGAATGGGCTGGTTGCAGCAGCACATCGTCGAATGTGAGTGCATCCTGAACTATGTTCATGGCTTTCAAAGGAGGGTTGCGCAGCGAATCCTGCCGTGCGCCCCATTATACGGTTTGACCACCATCAGGTAAATTGATCAGCTAAACTAAATCGCAGTAATTGGGCGATGCTTTAGCTCTTTTTCAACAACTCGGGCTGTTTATGCAAAAAATTCCACTTTCCCCGGATCAAGTCTTTACTGTCAGTGAACTAAATAGCGAGGTCAAATGGCTACTTGACACGCAGTTTGGCTCAATTTGGGTGGAAGGCGAGCTATCAAACACCATGAAAGCGCGCACCGGGCATATGTATTTTACGCTCAAGGACAGCCGCTCTCAGCTGCGCTGCGCCATGTTTCGTAACGACAACCGACGCCTTGACTTCACACCCGCTGATGGCCAGAAAGTACTTATGAGAGGCCGGCTGGGCATTTACGAGGCCAGAGGCGACTACCAAATGGTTGTCGATAGAATGCTTGAAACCGGCGCCGGTGCACTGCAACAACAATTTGAAGAAACAAAAAAGCGCCTACACGGCGAAGGCCTCTTTGACGAGAAATACAAAAAATCCATCCCTGAGTTCCCCACCACCATCGGACTAATCACCTCACCGACAGGTGCCGCAGTTCAGGACGCACTAAACGTTCTCAAACGTCGCTTTCCTTGCGCGCAAGTTATTGTGTACCCGGCAACAGTCCAGGGAAAAACTGCCGCCCCGGCTATCGTCAAGATGATCCAATTAGCCAACCAGCGCGCCGAGTGTGACGTATTGCTGATGATCCGAGGCGGAGGTTCTCTGGAAGACCTTTGGGCATTCAATGAAGAAATCGTCGCTAGAGCGGTGTTCGCCTCGCAGCTACCTTTGGTGTGTGGCGTAGGGCACGAGATCGACTACACCATCGCCGATCTCACCGCAGATTTGCGAGCGCCCACACCATCAGCCGCCGCTGAGTTGTGTACTCCCGATCAAACCGAGCTGCAAACCCACCTCTTAAACTTGGAACGGCGACTCAGCCGCCGCGCCATGCAAAGCCAGAGAGACCAGCAATCCAAACTGGCGCAGCTGCAAAGGCGCCTTGCCAATCATCACCCAAGCAACCGTCTGCGCCAAAGATCCCAGCGATGCGATGAATTGGACATTCGCTTATCAAGACTTATGCAAAACCGACTACTCCGAGCTGGCAGTGCACACTCTCAGCTGCATAAAAGACTTGAAAACCTCAGCCCTAGCCACCAACTTTTCCAGCGGCGTGAAAGCGTGCAAAAACTTGAAAACCGGCTTATTACCTCTACGGCCACATCCGTCAGCAACGCTAGACTGTTATTATCGGGGGCTCAAAGGGCCTTACAGGCTATCAGCCCATTGAATACTCTGAATCGTGGCTACGCGATTGTACAAACCAGCAGCGGAAGTGTCGTGACAAACAACAGTCAAGTGGAGCCAGGTGACAACATTTCTGTCAGGGTCGCAGCAGGTCAAATTGGTGCGAAAGTAACCAGCCTAAAGCCCCCTCAGACAACAAAAACCGAGTCCTCATAATGCTTTAACGCTGAATTACGCGTCACAAAACTCACTGACATTATTTGCCAAGCACACACTAAATCTGGTATAACCGTGCGGCTTCGAATTTGGACAAAGGTGAGTAAAATTATGGTCGCCAAAAAGAAAACTGCTGCGAAGGCCAAAACGGTTGCAAAAGCAGCGAAGTCCACCAGTGATACTGTGGTAACCCAAAGACAGGCTCCGCAAGCCAGTCTGAATGCTACTGCCCCCAAGAAAAAAAAGGTTACCAAGAAAGTGACAGCTGAAAAAACTACCGACGCAACCGCCACCGCGGTCGAGAAAACAGACGAGAAAAAGGCTGTAGTCAAGAAAACAGCTGCCAGCAAAACAGCAACCAAGAAGGCTGCAAAACCAAAAGCAAGCGCTATTGCCGGAGCAGTCCCAAAAACGGGCAGTGGCCAATTCAAAACCTTCGTACCCTACAAGGTATCGAAAGGCGACGAATACATGGATCCGCAGCAAGTAGAACACTTCCGAGCCATCTTGCTTGACTGGAAAGTCTCCCTAATGCAGGAGGTTGACCGCACCGTGGGCCACATGAAAAGTGATGCTACAAACTTTCCCGATCCCAATGACCGCGCCACCCAAGAAGAAGAATTCAGCCTGGAGCTTCGCACCCGGGACCGTGAACGTAAGCTGATCAAGAAAATCGACGAATCCATCACCAAGCTGGACGACGATGACTACGGCTATTGCGATGGATGTGGCGTCGAGATTGGTATTCGCCGACTAGAGGCACGACCCACTGCCAACATGTGCATTGAATGCAAAACACTAGAAGAAATCAGAGAAAAGCAAATCGCCTGATGAAACCCAAGAGCGCCCTTCAGGGCGTTCTTAAGTTTCCAAGCCCGACTGGTTCAACCATGGTTTGCACGTGACCCGGTATATCGGCCGTTTCGCCCCTTCGCCTTCGGGCTCGCTACACGCGGGTTCTCTGGTATCCGCGCTGGGCAGCTGGGCTGATGCACGACACCATAACGGTCTATGGCTACTGCGCATTGAAGACATTGACCCACCGCGCGAGGTAGCCGGTGCCAGCCAGGAGATCATCCGCAGCCTTGAAGCCCATGGATTGCACTGGGACGGCGACATCACCTTCCAGAGCACCCGCTCTGCTCACTACGAACAAGCCCTGCAAGCGCTTCAAGACAAACAGGCACTTTACGCCTGCCAGTGCACGCGCAAACACTTGCGCTCATTGTCAACGCCTGACTCAATGGCCTATCCAGGTTTTTGCCGCCACCTGAACCTACAGGAAAAAAATAACGCCCTGCGCGCAGCCGTAACTAATACAAATGTGCAATTCACTGATCACTGCGCAGGCCCCCAGCAAGAGAATGTGGCCAACACTACCGGTGACTTCATCGTACGCAGGCGCGGACCGTATTACGCCTATCAACTGGCCGTCGTCGTAGATGACGCCAGACAAGGGGTTACGCACGTTGTACGTGGCGCTGACCTGCTTGATAACACAGCCCGGCAAATCACACTTCAGCAATTACTTGATTATCCACCCACAGAATATTTACACTTGCCGGTACTGAACAACAGTAACGGTCGCAAGTTAAGCAAACAGACTGGCGCCCAACCACTTGATACCAACCAGGCGCTTGAGAACCTGACCATCGCTTGGCGTTTTCTTGGCCAACAACCCATTACCGTTGACCAATCAATCAAAAAATTTTTGGCACAAGCCGCAGCAAAATGGAATCGAGATCGCATCCCAAAGCATCAGAACTAGCGATTGGGCAACGAATCAGCACTTATTTGTTGACCTAACCTTCCACGCACCATATCTTTCACTGAGAATCACGCCAAATTTGGCGGTCAAAAGTATTACGGAGTCCCTGAATGGCAGAGTCTAAAACCTATCCAGTAAGCACTGAATTATCGGCTAACGCATGGATTGACGAGGAAAAGTACCAGCAAATGTACGCTCGGTCAGTGGACGAGCCTGACGAGTTCTGGGCTGAACAAGCCAACGAATTCATTGATTGGTTCACGCCCTGGGACACAGTGCAGGAGTGGGATTTCAACAAAGCCGAAATTAAATGGTTCGAAGGCGCGAAAGTCAATGTTGCACACAACTGCCTAGACCGACACCTTGAAACCCGCGGCGATCAGGTAGCGATCATCTGGGAAGGCGATGATCCCAACGAACAACGCAAAATCACCTACCGTGAACTGCATGCAGAAGTTTGCCAGTTTGGCAGTGCACTCAAAGGGCTTGGCGTCAAAAAAGGCGATCGCATCTGCATCTATATGCCAATGATCCCTGAGGCGGCAGTCGCTATGTTAGCCTGCACCCGTATCGGTGCCGTGCATTCCGTGGTTTTCGGCGGATTTTCGCCGGATGCACTTCGCGACCGTATCAACGATTCAGAATGCTCCATCGTGATCACCGCTGATCAAGGCTTACGTGGCGGCAAAAAAGTCGCCCTTAAAACCAATGCCGACAAAGCCTGCGAAGACACCCCTAGTGTCCGCAAAATGGTGGTAGTGAAGCGCGGTGGAGAGCCGACCGGCTGGAACGATGGCCGCGACGTCTGGTACCACGAATTAGTCGAAGCGGGCTCTACCAGCTGTCCGGCCGAAGAAATGGCCGCCGAAGATCCATTATTTATTCTGTACACATCAGGCTCAACCGGCAAACCCAAAGGCGTACTGCACACCACTGGTGGTTATATTCTTTACGCCGCAATGACTCACAAGTACGTATTTGACTACCACGACGGTGATATCTACTGGTGCACGGCCGACGTCGGCTGGGTAACAGGCCACTCCTATATTGTGTATGGACCGCTGGCCAATGGCGCCACCACCTTAATGTTTGAAGGGGTACCCACCTACCCTGACGCGGGTCGCTTCTGGGAGATCATCGACAAACATCAGGTGAATACTTTCTACACCGCTCCCACCGCTCTAAGAGCGCTGATGGCACTGGGCGATGAACCAGTCAAAAAGCATTCTCGCAGTAGCTTGCGGTTACTTGGTTCCGTCGGAGAACCCATCAACCCTGAAGCTTGGGAGTGGTATAACAAAGTGGTTGGCGACGAGCGCTGCCCGATTGTCGATACCTGGTGGCAAACTGAAACCGGCGGCATTCTCATTTCGCCTTTGCCTGGCGCAACACCGCTTAAACCGGGCTCAGCAACCAAGCCATTTTTCGGAATAGTTCCCACATTAGTCGATGAGCAGGGCACAATCATCGAAGGTGCCGGCTCTGGCAATCTGGTCATCACCCGACCTTGGCCCGGCATGATGCGATCAGTCTACGGTGATCATGATCGATTCCACGAAACTTACTTCAAGATGTACCCGGGTTACTACTTCACTGGTGACGGCGCGCGCCTTGACGAAGACGGTTACTGGTGGATCACCGGTCGCGTCGATGACGTCATCAACGTATCAGGCCACCGCATGGGCACTGCCGAAGTTGAAAGCGCTCTGGTACTGCACGACTTAGTCGCTGAAGCCGCAGTAGTTGGTTATCCGCATGACATCAAGGGACAAGGCATTTATGCCTACGTAACACTGATGGTTGGCACTGAGCCGACAGAAGAATTGCGAAAGGAACTTGTGCAGCACATCCGCAAGGAAATCGGTCCGATAGCAAGCCCTGACGTCATTCAGTGGGCTCCGGGCTTACCAAAAACCCGGTCCGGCAAAATTATGCGCCGTATCTTGCGCAAAATTGCTGAAAACGAAATCGATAGCCTTGGTGACACTTCTACACTGGCAGATCCTGCAGTAGTCGACGATTTGGTTGCCAACCGTAACGATGCTTAAAGAAGGCTGAGTAATTTTTCACCCTACGCCTAAACAGCGTGTAACAGCAAAGGCAACGGATATTCCGTTGCCTTTACTTTATTGTTCAAGATGACTCAACCCACTACATTTCGAACACCCCTCAGTAGGTCATGAAGTGCCAGATCAAATACGCAATACTGCACAGTATTAGTCCTGTACTCCACACCATCAACCACATCTGCCTGCCATACTTAGCCAATATAAATAGCGCTATGCCAATCAACAGTGCCATACCGACCGTGTAGGCCAGAAGTCCGGGAGAACTCCCTGTGTACGGCAGTCCGGTGGTTTCTTCGTATCGCACTAGCAGTTCATCCGTTGGTTTTTCACAAGCTTCATAACAGGTTTTTACTGACCAGCCTTTTAAGCTTTTGTCGGCTCAAAACTCATAGACGCTGAGTTTATGCAATATCGTAAACCTGTTGGCTCAGGGCCATCGGGAAAAACATGTCCCTGATGTGCTCCGCACTGGCTGCAATGCACCTCAGTGCGTGTCATACCCAGTGTCTTATCAACAGTTTCTTCAACGTTATCTTTTACCGCCACATCGAAGAAGCTCGGCCAACCGCTTCGCGAATCGTACTTCGAGTCAGAGTCGAACAGATGCGCGCCACAGACAACGCAGTTATATTTGCCGTCCTGCTTATTGTCATTGAGTTCGCCGGTGAAGGCGCGCTCTGTCCCATGGCCTTGCGTTACCTGGTACTGCATATCGGTAAGTCTTGCACGCAGCTCTTTGTCATCTGGTTTATTCATCTTAATTTCCTGTATTGTTTAGCAAGGTATCTGCAGATCCCGAGAGTTAAGCCCCGAAAATGCACAAGAGCACCCAACATAGCTTGAAATCTTCTTCAGCTAATTCCACTATAACCTGACACACATAATTTGTTAGCCGCCCGATGCCGAAACCACCACC
>JALZUX010000378.1 GCA_023301405.1 Granulosicoccaceae bacterium
AAAATTCTCAGTTTGGCTGCTATCAATTTTTGTATAACCGTGGTTGCCACCCAGATCGTGCGCACCGTTCATAGGGTAGGCTCAAGCGGCAGACCTGCCAATGCCACACCAATCATTGAATCCCGGCTAACCAAATCTGCCAGCGCCTCTTCACTAAGGTGCCCGGTGTTGTTGGGTTGCATAGGTAACACCAGGTAACGAATTTCGGCGGTAGAGTCCCACACACGGACATCTGTATCCTCATTGACGCTGACACCAAACTCATCAAGAACTGAGCGCGGTTCAGAGACAGCACGAGCCCGATAACTTGATGCCTTGTACCACGCAGGGGGCAAACCCAATACAGGCCACGGATAACAGGAGCACAAAGTACACACCACCATATTATGGACAAGCGGCGTATTTTCGACACAGACCATGTGTTCACCCTGTCGCCCCCCATAACCCAGTTCAGCAATAGCAGCGGTCGCATCCACCAACAACCGTTTCCGATAGGCGCTATCCACCCACGCCCTCGCTACCACTCTAGCACCATTCTTTGGCCCGACCCGGTGCTCGTAGGTATCGACTAGTTTATCCAGTGTCTCGGGGTTGACTAGCTGCTTTTCAATTAACAACGCTTCTAGCTTTTTTACTCGCTCTTCGATTTCGGAAAGCGGTGCATTATGATGGTGATGATCTGATTCTTCGACCATGAACATTCCCTCTAATTAAAGCAATACCGGAGAATACAATTTACCACTCACCAGATCGAGCAACAAATCACACTAAAATCAGCGAAAGTCAGTGCACATAACTAGTGCTGGTACGGTAAAGAGCGAGAAGCGAAGACCAATCAGCCGTTGAAGAATTCGCCAACCACATGTGGGCGCTTAGTCATGCAAAAGTAAGCCACTAGCCGGTGAAAGATTATGTGCCTAAGTGGGCTCGCATCAGGGTTTGTTTCAATTACAGCATGAAGCCAAACAGGTACACTCCGCAGTCAGAACAACTCCTCAAGAAGCGACCATGACCAAACTTTCTATTTTCCTGATTCTACTAACGGCAATCGTCTCAATTTATTTTTTCGGTGCCGCCAAAAAATCAGCCTCGTTACCCTCACCCACACTTGTTGACGATACCTTACCACCTTGCAGCGACAAGCCAAACTGCGTCAATAGCACCGCCGAACCAGGCAGCGAGCATCACATCGCTGCGCTAGAATCCCAATCAATAACGATGGATAATCTACAGAAGGTCGTCGAATCAACCGGAGGGATAATAATAAACATTGAAAGCAACCTTCTGACGGCAGTATACAAAAGCGCCGTTATCGGATTTACTGATGATCTATTACTCCAATTAGTTGATGGCAAAATCGAAGTACGCTCATCATCACGGGTAGGCTACAGCGATATGAATGTTAATCGCAAAAGGGTCGAGCAGCTACGTCGACTATTGAACAGTTCAAACGGTTAGCTCTTCTTTAGCGTTGTGATCGCAATAGCTAGCCGAAATACTGCACCGGCCGCAAGCCCTGGTTCGCGAAAAGACTCATCGGACTGGCGACCGTCGCTGAGTAGTTAAAAGTGGACGTTTAGTGCCACTACTATCCATATCTGCAACTATACTTCGTAGCGTCCCGAATTGATTAGATCAAACCATGAATGAGCAGACCAACGACGACTCACAAGGCACCCTGAATACCGATTCAGCAACGACTGAAGTTCAGCCGGAATCCAGCTCACCCAGCACAATACTGTCGGCTATCGAATGTAGAATTCTTGGCACACTGATGGAGAAGCAACTCTCAACACCAGACGCCTACCCTCTCACCGTAAACAGCCTACTGAATGCAGCTAACCAAAAAACGAATCGTGAACCGGTAAGCAATTACCAGCAAGGCGAAATGGTCAGATCACTTAGAGAACTTGAAACACGCCGACTTATCCGTTACGAAATGGGCGCTCGCAGCGAAAAATACGAACAACGATTTACCAACGAATACAATTTAAGCAAAAAGCAACATGCTCTGCTTTCGGTGATGATGGTTCGAGGGCCGCAAACACCCAATGAGCTCATGACCCGCACACAGCGATTATACGAATTCACCGACCGCGAAGACATGCTTGTCAGCCTTGAAAGACTGACACAGGGAGACAACCCCCTGGTAAAGATCACACCGCGGCAAACGGGACAACGCGATGATCGCTACGGCCACATTCTGTGCGGAGAACCGCAGAACCCGGAAATCCAACCAGGCACTGAAAAAAACCCTACATCTCGTGCTGACATAAGTACCTTAAAGGCTGAAATAGCCGAACTACGCCAACAGCTGGAAACTTTATATGAGCTTACTGGCCATCAAGTTGATGGGTAGCAATGGATAATAGAATAGTAGAATGCCCTTTATTCTATCCACTTAAGGATGATACAAGAGGTTTCCCCACCCCCTCACTGACAGCTGTGCTAACAAAAATGTTACCTTACTTAGCACGCAGCTTCTAGACAGAACGATAATCAAACACAGCAGGTACCAAACATGAGCCAGAAAAAAGCCTGGGCAACGCCAATGCCCGAAACTCAATTTAAATTCATGCGTGACATCCTTAGCGCACCCAGTCCGGTTGGTCTTGAAAGTGCGATGACGCACGGTGTCATTAACCCCGCGTTTGAAAAATTTGCTCCAAAGAGCTGGGCAATGCATAGCTTTAAGGGTAACGCAGGCGTGGTGTGGGATACCCATCCGGGTAAAGACAAAATGTTCACCGTGATGATCATCGGCCACGCCGATAAAATTCGCATGCAAGTTCGGAAAATCGGTAACGACGGAAAAATCTGGATCAACACAGACGCATTTCTACCCTGCACGCTCATCGGTCACGAAGTCACGTTATACAGCGAAGACCCCAAAAAACCAGGCAGCTACCGCGCGATTAACGGCGGCACAGTTGAGGCACTGGGAGCGATACACTTTGCTGAACCGGCACAACGCACTGGTGACAAAGGCATTTCACCCAAACAAATTTATTTAGAACTACAAATACACGGAGATGAAAAAGCAGCTCAAATTGAAGCACTAGGGATTCGTCCTGGTGACACACTGCTGCTGAACCGCCCAATAAAACGATCCTTCAGCCCCGACACCTTCTACGGCGCCTACCTTGATAACGGCCTAGGTTGCTTTGCCGCGGCGGAGCTGGCACGGCTAATGGCTAAGGGGCCTGCACTGAAAAATGTCCGAACCCAATACGCATTTGCATCACACGAAGAAATCGGCCGCTTTGGCAGTCGTGTCATGGCCGGTGAACTCAAGCCCGATGCTATTATCGGTGTTGACGTCAATCATGACTATGTGGCAGCGCCAAACATTGGTGATCGGAACATGGCACCACTTGAAATGGGCAAAGGCTTCACTTTGTCGACAGGTGCCATCGTGAGTGAACAACTGAACGCACACATTAAAACCAGCGCATTGAAAAATGATATCCCAATGCAGGTTGATGTTTGCGGCAACGACACCGGCACTGATGGTATGGCCGGGGTGCTTGCCAGCGTTGACTGCGCTGCGACGTCTATCGGTTTTCCCGTCAGAAATATGCACACAATCTCAGAGAGCGGCAATACCAGTGATGTACTGGCAGCCATTCATGTGATGTTTGAAACCTTAAAAGTAATGGACAAGGAAAAAGACTTACACAGTAAATTTAAGTCAAACCATCCTCGACTTGACAAAGCTTCACCACTTACCCACACAAAGCCGAAAAAGGCAGCCGCAAAGAAATAACAACTAAACAATACCGGCCACGTCACTGGTCGGTATTGTTA
>JALZUX010000379.1 GCA_023301405.1 Granulosicoccaceae bacterium
GCGTCTGTCACCTTTTCTCTTAACCCGATACGCTCACGACGCACCCACGCTTCAACGAGAATATCCATTGAAGATGTGCCAATTCTGGTCAAGGTGGTGTACACACCAAGAATGTCACCCACTTTAACCGGGCGGTAAAATCGCATGCCGTCAATAGCGGCAGTCACTACTCGCCCTTGTGATCGTTGCCCCGCACAAATACCTGCAGCCATATCCATCTGTGACAATACCCAACCACCAAATATATCCCCTGACGGATTAGTATCACTGTGCATCGCCATAGTTCGAATGGTTGGCGAGCGAGTGGCGGTTGGTTCAGTAGATGTGTCGGTCATATAGGGGCACTCGAAAAATTGTGGAAATTTAAATAAGTAAAACACTTCATGCACCGGCTGTGCGGTGAATGCGAAGCGGATATCTTACAGTAGTTCAGGAGTGATTTGGGGTTGGTTGAATTGGCAAGGCACTCATTTTAACGAAGAAATAAATGCGATAGAAGGTACAGAAGGAGCGATATAATTATCGGTCTTTAGTTGACAAGCAGTTCGTAGGTAGAAGTAATGCCCAAGCAGAATAGCCACGATACCGGCTGGAAAACCTGCACTTACACTTGTGTCAGTCGTCGCATAGTAAAGTTTATCTTGATTTATCTGAGGCGGGCACTGTTTCTTTTATTGACAATAATCGATTCTCAGCGGTGTCAGACGACAGAGAGCTTGTCATCGAGGTGGAGGGCGATGGTTTCCTTTGGGATGGTGTACGCCATAGAAGAGTGATTGGCGAATAGAGCTGATTCCAAAGCATTTTAAAAAGGCACCCAATGGGCGCCTTTTTTTGTTGTGCCGGCCAATGATGACTCGGCTTACTTGATAGCGGATTGTCTGTCTTAAGACGTTGAACCCGGTGTTTGGCTTTCTAACAGGTTGTAGAAAGCGGTCGTCTCATAGGCATAAAGATTCAACGGGACAGACAACTCTCCGGCAAAACTGTCTTTTTAGTTCAGTTGCTTAATTGCTGTGTAGTCACCGCGAACACGGACGGTAACCATGACCGGTTCTTTGCCGCGGTTACGCCAAAACCAGCCATGATTGCCGGTAAAGGCGGCGGTTAGCGTGCCCTCATCACCGGCAACGCCACGGCCTTTTTTATAACTGATTGATTGTCCTTTATCTTCTCCCTTGCCATCTCCGTGTAGGTCGTAGTTGACGACGCCCTGATCGGTTGACCAGGAAAATTCTGCTATTGCGTCTTTTTCCATGGTGAGCTTTATTTCAATGCCTTCGCCACGGCTTAAGGAGATGGACATTTCATCGGTCCAGTGCTCTTCGGCGTGGGCTGTGGCGATGAATATCCCAAGGAATTGATTGATTAGATGAACGGGTCCTGTAGGATTGAGCCTGCTTTGTGGCTCATGATCTTCAAGTGCTTCTTCCGCCAGTTGTGTTTTTATTTCCCCCATTTCAGCCAGACCCAGCGCGTTGCCGATTCCGGTTGGGTCAATGTTGTATTCAGCGGGCAACACAATAGTCACAAGGATTAAGGCGGCGGCGGCAACTGCCAACAGTGTTGATTTAAGCAGTTTAGCAGAACTGGGGAGCTCATGATTTTCCGGTCTGTTTTCGTTGTACATGGTTCAAATCCATAAGTTAATTAAGAAATATAGTAGCCGGTAATCTGGTAACCGAATAATACAAAGCCGAGTGTCATCAATACAATGTTTGCACGGTAGGCCTGCTGCCAGAAGTGCGAGGATCTTCGCCAGTAGCCCATGGCAATCAGTATTGCAGATAGCGCCAGTAACTGACCGATTTCTACGCCAATGTTAAAGGCCAGTAAGTTTGGCACCAGTCCGTCGGGTGCAATATCGTATTCGATAATTTTTGATGACAGGCCGAATCCGTGGAACAGCCCGAATACTAGCGTGGCCAGGCGTGTGTCAGGTTGTACACCAAACCAGCGTTTGAAAGCGCCCAGATTATCAAGTGATTTGTAAACTACCGATAGTCCGATGATGGCGTCGATCAGATAGCTGTTGATACCAATGTTGAAATACACACCAAGCAGCATTGTGGTGGAATGGCCGATAGCAAAAAGTGATACGTACAGGGCTACTTCTTTAAGGCGGTATAGAAAAAAGACAACACCAAAAAGAAACAGAATGTGATCGTAACCAGTCACCATATGTTTAGCGCCCAGATACATAAATGGTATTAGGTGCAGGCCAGTGATTTCCTGAATGTAGCCTTTGTCTCCGCTGGTGACGGCGTGTGCCAGCGTTTGCTCCATGGGTACACTGAGCAGGATAAAAGCTACTATCAGGAGCAGCAGCGGTGTGCGCTGTGGGGCAGTGTTAATCATTGCGGTTTCATTGCAGTTTCAATGTGTGGGGGTCTGTTTCTTTGCGTTGCAACCAACGCAAAAAACAACAGCCGTCAAGCTGCATTGCAGCGGTTCGTAAGCTGTGGGTGACAAGTATAAAACAGTGACACGGTAACATTAAGTGTATCGTGTGTGGAAACTGTTAGATATGTGTTCCCCGTTGCCCATTGTGGGGATATAACGCCCGAAAACGCGCCTTATCTGACACGAATGGCAAGTTTGAC
>JALZUX010000380.1 GCA_023301405.1 Granulosicoccaceae bacterium
ACAATAACTATGAGCCATCATTTGGTGGCATATTCAGAGTCGAAGTGTTGGTGGGCCGATATTAACGTTGGTTGGTTGCCCGGTTCCGGGGATCGAAGATTTAGGGCTCTAATTAGTTGAGCAGTGTGGTGATCATTACAAGTCAACGGTCTCTGCCGTCTGGCCGCGTTGTTAAATGAGTTCCGGTTGAAACCGGCCTAGTCAGATAGGCAGCTTTTTAAGCTGTTTTAACGTATACCAATGCGAAACACAGGCGCTGATAACAACCACACAAACAATAGTAAAAAATAACGAAATCATTGGAAAACCATACACCACAATTAATAGATAGTTGATGCCAGCCGGTATGACCAGTTGCCGGGCAATGCCTAAAAACATCGGAAACAACGGTTGCTTAACAGCCTGCAAACTAGCCACACTGATAAACAAAACTACGTAGGCGAAAAAGGCGACCGCATCAATGCGAAGGTAAGTCGCACCGGTGTTAATTATTTGTTGATTCTTTGAAAAGAAGCCTAGTAAGGTGGGTGATAAAAACACCATCACCGGTATGAAAAGCACAGACACCCCCAGTCCGATCAATAGACCTTTTTTGTAAGTTTCTACAATTCTAGCGGGTTGCTCTGCTCCAAAGTTCTGTCCGATGATTGCCATCACGGCGGTGAATAACCCAAGTGCCGGTAGCAACAATACTTGTTCCAGCCGTAAGCCAACCGCGTATCCGGCCACGTGTTCACTACCAAATCGGCCAATAAAAGACACTGTGATAAAGCCACCCAGAATGATGGTCAGCATGTTAAAGCTTGCCGGTACCACTTGGGCCAGCAGTTCGCGCCAGTAGGAAAAATTAAACGCAGGCCGGGTCCATTCGCCAAGCTCTTTTTTTAATACCCAGAATAGATAGCATGTTGAGCCGCTTTTTATAATGACGGTAGCCAGCGCCAAGCCGGTTACCCCCATATTCAAGGTAAACGTCAGTAGTGGGTTAAGTGCAAGATTTATAAAGAATCCTGTAGCCAGTGCATTGCGGTTGGACTTTGTATCGCCAAGGGCCATCAGTGCACCGGCGGCGACCGACATCAGTACAAACGAAAAATTGCCCAATAACACAATGGAGATATAATCCCACGCGATCGGTTCTATATGGGGCTCAGCACCAAGGAATTTGATCAGGTCACTGGCGATCAGGTAACCGCCTGTCAAGCAAACGGTACCAAACACCAGAGCCAGGCCGGTGGCCTGATTAACCCAGTTTTTAACTTGATCAAATTTTTTCTTGCCGACTTCGCTGGCTACAATGGCGGTGGTTCCGCCTTGCATACCGGCCCCTATCGCAACAATCAGGAAAAACACGCTGCCAGCGATCGATACGCCGGCGAGAGAGTCGTCAGAGATCAAGCCGGCAAACCAGAAGTCGGTCAGGTTGTACAGTGTGTTGAATATCATCCCCATTGCAGCAGGGATCGAGAGTGCAATCAGGTGTTTGTAGACCGACCCTGTGGTGAGGTCTTGGCTTGCCACTTTAAACTGGTACCAGGGTGTTGCCTTGCAGAGTTAGCCGGCCCACGTGAAAGGCATTTCGCTTGATTGATTTGTTAGGCGCAATAGTAAACAGATCTCCGTTTTCACCACTAAGCTGTCTTTCAATACCCGCTTTTTTGGCGACTGCTACGTTAGCCTGCATGTGCTCAAGTTCACCGTGTACGGGAATCAGGACATCGGGCTTTACCCATTCATACATCGTGTGGAGCTCATCGGCGGCGGGATGGCCAGAGGTGTGTATGGGCAGGTCTGAGTTACGTTCGGTGAATACGATGATTTTCTTGGATTCGAGTCTGGCAATCAGTGCTTCGACGCTGGCTTCATTACCGGGTATGACTCTTGAGCTGAATATCACGGTGTCGCCGGCTTGCAAATTCATGTCTCTGAAGCTGTTTGTGCTTAAGCGATTCAGCGCGGTGCGTTGCTCACCTTGGCTGCCAGTAGCCATTAGTAGTACGGTTTCAGGGGGTAAGTACCCGAGGTGGGAGGGGTCGACGCTAACCCCGTCTACCGGTAATAAGCCACAAGCGCGTCCGGCGCTGACCATGTTAATCATTGAACGGCCCAATAGCCCAAGATGGCGATCGGTTTCCTCAGCGATTCTGGCCAGAGTGGCAACTCGAGCCAGGTTACTGCCAAAGCAGGTAACAACCACCCGCCCGGTGGCGTTTTCAACTATCTGCTTAAGACCGGGGTAAAGCGTTGATTCGGAGGGGCTTACCCCTTCAACATTGGCGTTGGTGGAATCACAGACCATGGCGTCTATTTTCTCATCACCTAGTGACTGTAAGCGCTTGGCATCAAAAGGAAGGCCAACAACAGGTGTGCTATCGAGTTTCCAATCACCGGAGTGCAGTACGGTGGCAACCGGTGTAGTGATTAACAAACTGAAAGGCTCTGGTACAGAATGGGTTGCTCCAATCCATTCCACGTTAAAAGGGCCGATATCAATCCGGTCACTGCGCTCTACTATTTCCACGGGAACTTCAGCATGAAAGTTTGTTTCGCTGAGTTTTCGATGCAAAATAGTGGCGGTGAACTCTGTGGTGTAGATAGGGCATTTAAGTTGTGGCCACAAGTACTGGACCGCGCCGATATGATCTTCGTGAGCATGGGTAATAATCATGCCGACAATATCATCACGTTTACTCACGATAAACGCCGGGTCAGCCATCTGCACATTGCGGTTGGCGCTGCCGCGTTTTTTTTCTGTGGTGGCGTCAGGCGCATCGGAAAAGGTAAGCCCGCAATCGATGATCAGCCACTTGCCATCATGGCCATACAGATTAAAGTTCATGCCGATTTCACCACATCCGCCAAGTGGCAGGAACCATAGATCTTCTGAGTTTGGAGTCATATTCGGGGCAAAATCTTAATGTAGACGGGGCGTGAAATCGCATTGTAGTCGACAGCCGCCACCATGTATGTGACAGGCAGACCATGACTGTGAGAATCAAGGTTACAGCAGGCGGCAGCTTCAGATAACAGTTGTTCGGTCGTAAGCCCAC
>JALZUX010000381.1 GCA_023301405.1 Granulosicoccaceae bacterium
CAGTCTACCGGACAAGGCGGTACGCATAGTTCGCAACCGGTACAGTGATCGGTAATCACTGTGTGCATTAGCTTGGCTGCGCCAACGATTGCGTCTACCGGACAGGCTTTTATACACAGTGTGCAACCGATACACTCGTCTTCTCTGATGACTGCAATCGCGATGGGTTTTTCAATACCAAATTCTTCATTAAGAGGAATCACTGTTTTGCCTAATAAGTTAGCAAGTGCTGCAACCCCGCTTTCTCCACCCGGAGGGCATTGATTGATTTCAGCATCGCCGACTGCCACTGCTTGCGCGTAGGGTCGGCAGCCTGGGTACCCGCATTGGGCGCACTGCGTTTGTGGTAGAAGGCGATCTATTTGATTAACCAAGGAGTCTTCATCATCTTTGAACCACGTGCTCGCGTAGCCAAGTACACCACCGGTGATTAGTGCAAGGGCTGTAATGATAAATATGCCAATCATAGCAATGTGCCGGTTTAACCTGAGTCGTCAGGTTAGCCCATGCCAGAGAAACCCATAAACGCAAGCGACATGAATCCTGCACTGATCAGGGCGATTGCACTGCCTTTGAAAGGTGCTGGGACATCGGCGTTATCGAGTTTCTCTCGCATTGCTGAAAACAATACCAGCACAACAGTAAAGCCCAGCGCTGCTCCGAAGCCATATAATGCCGCACTCATCAATGAATCATTGGTACGAACACTCAACAGGGCGACGCCTAGTACCGCACAATTTGTAGTGATAAGCGGTAGAAAGATACCTAACACGCTGTGCAGTAACGGGCTGGAATGGCGGATGAACATTTCTGTAAATTGAACCAGACCTGCAATGATCAAAATGAAACAGATCAATCGCAGATATTCCAGCCCAAGTGGTTCCAGTACCCAATGGTTCAAACTGTAGCTGCACACTGAAGCTAAAGTCAGTACAAAGGTAGTTGCCAACCCCATGCCCAATGCGGTTTCCAGTTTCCGTGAGGCCCCCATCAACGGACACAGACCCAGGAAATGCACCAATACAAAGTTGTTAACCAGTATGGTTGCCAGCAGAATCAGTAAGACATCAGTCATGATGATCTATTTTACTCGCATACCGGGTTCTGCGCCTTGGTCGGGTGACAGAATAAACAGATCACTGCCACCGGGCCCTGCAGCCAGTACCATACCTTCTGATAAACCGAAGCGCATCTTGCGTGGCTTTAGGTTTGCTACCATGACTGTCTGGCGGCCAATTAACGTTGACGGGTCGTAGGCTGATTTAATGCCTGCAAAAACATTGCGTTGTTCACCCCCTAGATCAAGGGTCAGCTGTAAAAGTTTATCAGCGCCATCGACATGATCAGCGGCAACGATGGTGGCAATGCGTAAGTCAATTTTGGCGAAGTCGTCAAACTCTATTTCTGCTGAAATTGGATCATCTGCCAATGGCCCTGTGATAACAGGAGCCGTTGTTGCGGTGGCGGTAAGGTCTTCTTTAGATGCGTTCACGATCGCCTCAATTGATTCTTTTTCGATGCGTTTGATCATAGGTTTAAATTTTTCAATGCCATGATCAAGTAACGCTATTTGGGAATCTTGCCATTTAAGTGGTTCGATTTTAAGAAAGTCTTCGGTTTGTAGAGCAATGCCGGGTAATACAGGTTTTAAATACACCACCAGATTGCGAAACAAATTAATACCCAGTGTGCAAATCTGGTGCACCTGTTGTTCGTTCCCCGGTTCTTTAATAAGCGTCCAGGGTGCATGTTCTGCAATGTATTGATTTGCCTTGTCTGCCTGCACAATGATTTCTCTGATCGCACGGCTGTACTCGCGATTTTCAAATGCCTGCGCAATAGATTCGGCGGCTTGTGCAGATTCATCAAATAGAGCTTGATCTGAAAGCTCGCTAGAAAGTTTGCCCTCAAAGCGCGATGTAATAAACCCAGCGCATCGGCTGGCAATATTGACGACCTTGCCGACCAGATCAGAATTCACTCTGGCAGCAAAGTCTTCAAGGTTGAGGTCGATGTCTTCTACTTTGTTATTAAGCTTGGCAGCAAAGTAGTATCGCAGGTATTCGGGTGGCAAGTGATCCAAGTAGGTTCTGGCTTTGATGAAGGTGCCGCGTGATTTCGACATTTTCGCGCCGTCGACCATGAGAAATCCATGGCAATGAACGTCAGTAGGCTTTCTGAAGCCAGCGCCATCAAGTATGGCCGGCCAAAACAGCGTGTGGAAGTAGGCGATGTCTTTACCAATGAAGTGCACTAGCTCTGTTGTTGAGCCGGCATTCCAATAGCGATCGAATTCTGCAGAGTTGTCACCCAGTAAATTCTTGTGGCTGCCCATGTAGCCTATTGGTGCATCAAGCCACACGTAAAAGTATTTGCCGGGTGCATCAGGGATTTCGAATCCCCAATAAGGCTTGTTGCGGGAAATGTCCCAGTCTTTCAGGCCGCCTTCAAACCATTCTTTTAACTTGTTGCTTATCTCGGGTTGAATTTGATCCCCCTGGGTCCACTCAAGCAGCATGTCTTCAAAATTATCGAGCTTGAAGAAAAACTGTTCCGAGTCCTTCATTACCGGGGTGGCCCCGCTGACGACTGATCTGGGGTTCAGCAGCTCGGTAGCGTCATAGGTTGTGCTGCAATTTTCGCAGGCGTCGCTGTCCTGGTCTTCGCTGCCACACTTAGGGCAGGTGCCACGTACAAAGCGGTCGGGAAGAAACATTTCTGCTTCAGGGTCATAAAGCTGTTCAATAGTACGGGTGACAATGTGGCCGCCTTCCTTAAGCCGCGAGTAAATGAGCTCTGCACACTGCTTGTTTTCTTCTGAGTGGGTGGTGTGGAAGTTGTCAAAACTGAGCTGGAAGTCAACGAAGTCACGCTCGTGTTCGAGCTTGATAGCGTCAATAAGTGCCTGTGGCTCGATACCTTCTTTCTGAGCTGACAGCATAATTGGTGTGCCGTGAGCATCATCGGCCCAGACCCACACAGCTTTGTGCCCGCGCATGCGCTGAAATCGAGTCCAGATATCGGTCTGGATGTATTCCAGCATATGCCCTAAATGAATGGGACCATTGGCATAGGGTAGTGCCGCGGTGATCAGGATGTCACGCGTGGTGTCTGCGTTGGGCGTGGCTGTGTTGTTCATTTCTTTGCGCTTGGGCGAGTGGGGCACAAAGTATAGCGTTTTAAAGCGCTGTGTCCGAGTTCTTGCTTCAGCTAACCGCAGGTGAATCTGCGCACAGAAAATTGCGGTGCTGGTGTATCATTGCCACATAGTTAATTGAATCGCATATTGTGAGGGTTGGAATACATGTCGACAACGACAAAAGAAGCAGTGCAGCAAGCGCTGGCTGGGTATACAGATTCGAATATTGGTAAAAACCTGGTGGAAAGCAAGTGCGTCAGAGATGTACGAATTCAGGGAACATCGGTTGAAGTTGACTTACTGATGCCTTATCCGTGCAACGGTCTGCATGCGCAAATGCGCTCTGACCTGACTCCTTTGGTGACTGCCCTTGACGGCGTTGACGAAGCCACCTTCAATATCTCTTCAAAAATGATTGCACATTCAGTCCAGCACGGCGTCAAGCGCATGGAGAACGTGAAAAACATAATTGCGGTTGCGTCGGGCAAGGGTGGCGTTGGTAAGTCGACAACATCGGTCAATCTGGCGCTAGCTCTTTCTCACGAAGGCGCGAACGTCGGGCTGCTTGATGCTGATATCTACGGACCCAGCCAACCGAGAATGATGGGATTGTCAGGACAGCCGGAGTCAGCAGACGGTAAGTCGATAGAGCCCATGCGTAATTATGGCATTGAGACCATGTCAATCGGATTCTTGATCGACGAAGAAACCCCCATGATCTGGCGCGGTCCCATGGTGACTCAGGCGCTTGAGCAATTGCTGAACGATACCAACTGGAGCGATCTTGATTATTTAGTGATTGATCTGCCCCCTGGCACGGGTGATACCCAGTTAACACTGGCGCAAAAAGTACCCGTGAGCGGTGCGGTGATAGTCACCACGCCACAGGATATTGCGTTACTTGATGCCCGTAAGGGCTTAAAAATGTTTGAAAAGGTCGAAATCCCGATTTTGGGCATTGTCGAAAACATGAGTACACATATCTGTACTGAGTGTGGCCACGAAGAGCATGTTTTCGGTGAAGGTGGCGGTGCACAGATGGCTAAAGACTATGACATCAGCCTGCTTGGTTCGATGCCACTTGATATGTCGATCAGGCAGCAGGTTGACGGCGGTAAGCCAACAGTGGTCAGTGATCCCGATGGGGAAATTTCACTGAGGTATCGGGAAATAGCCCGCAAAACAGCAGCTGCATTGGCCAATCAAGCTAAAGATTACAGCGCAAGTTTCCCGAATATTGTTATCCAGTCAACCTGATTGCAGGTGCTAATATGTCTATAAAGTCAGATGCGTGGATCCGCAGAATGGCGCGTGATCATGGCATGATCGAGCCATTTGAAGCGGGTCAGGTCAGGGTGGATCAAAATGACTCAAAGGTCATCTCCTACGGCACATCAAGCTATGGCTACGATGTGCGTTGTGCTGCGGAGTTTAAAATATTCACTAATATCAATCATGCGATCGTCGACCCAAAGAACTTTGATACCGATAGCTTCGTCGATATCGACAGCGACGTATGTATTATTCCGCCGAATTCATTTGCGCTGGCACGTACTGTCGAGTACTTCCGGATTCCGCGCAGTGTGCTGACGATCTGCTTAGGTAAGTCAACCTATGCGCGATGTGGAATCATTGTCAACGTGACACCGCTGGAACCCGAGTGGGAGGGACATGTCACGCTCGAATTCTCGAACACTACCCCTTTACCGGCGAAAATCTACGCCAATGAGGGCGTTGCGCAAATGCTGTTTCTGGAATCTGATGAAATCTGTGAAACCAGTTATGCCGATCGAGCGGGAAAATATCAGGGTCAAAAAGGAGTGACCCTGCCGAAAACGTAGATATGAAAGTGCAACTGACACATTCAATTCAAATTATTTTGCCAAGCCGATGCCGAGATAGTGCCTGGTGCATTGAAGCAAAAACTGGTTTGTGGAAGAATCATGGAAGATTAAAAGAAATTTACTGGCACCAGAATGATTGATTCAGATGGATTCAGACCGAATGTGGGTATCGTCCTAAGCGACGGTAGTGGCAAGGTATTCTGGGCCCGTCGGTCTGGAAAAGATTCCTGGCAGTTTCCACAAGGTGGCATTAAAAAATCTGAAACCCCAGAACAAGCCATGTATCGCGAGCTGGAAGAAGAAACCGGTCTAGCCAGGATCGATGTCGAGATAATGGGTTGTACCCGCAACTGGCTGCGCTACCGGTTGCCCTCTCGTTATATTCGCAAGCATCAGAGCCCTGTTTGTATTGGGCAAAAGCAGATTTGGTACATGTTGAGGTTGGTCGGTGACGAATCCCACGTCAACCTTGATCTCACCGAAAAACCCGAGTTCGACAGCTGGGAGTGGGTGGATTACTGGCTACCTATGCGTAAGGTGATATTCTTTAAGCGCGATGTTTACCGCGGTGCGTTGGAAGAGCTAGCACCCCTGTTGTTTCCGGAAGGCAATGAGCCACGCTAGTGTGCCGTTGTAAATGAAGGTGATTAGGCCCTCTACCGCGCTGTCGCTCTGGTAAAGACGACCTCATTGCCACACAAGCGCCACACCTGTGGTTCTAGTACGTGTTGAACCAACACGCTTGCATGTGAATCTGCCGTTAGGAACAGCGCACTAATTTAATTATTTCCCCGCAAGTTGTTGTGTTGACAATAGTGCGTCAATCTCACTATCTAAAACGGCACTGCGTAACTGGCCAACATGCCGCCAAACAATTTTTCCGCTGCTGTCGATCAAAAAAGTGGTTGGTGTAAATCGTACATTTGGAAAGGCGGCAGTAATAGACCCGTCTTTGTCGTGAGCCAGTGGATAGCTAATATTCTGTGATTTCTGAAAATGCTGTATTTCCTCTACGTTGTCATAAGGCATCGCGACAGCAATGATGTCTAGCCGTTCATTCTTCAGGCGCTCGTGGGTGCGCGACAAGTCTGGAATGTCTCTTTTGCTAATAGCGCAGCTTGGTGAGTAAAAGGTCACTAGACGTGCTTTCCCGCCAGTCGCAGCAAAGTCAAACTGTTGTCCAGCTAGAGATGTTGCGGTAACAATCGGGGAGGCATTCAGCCCCTGCGTTGTATTGAAGTAGAACACGCTTATTGCAGCAATACTTGCTGCCAGCAGGTAGGGAAGTCTGATTTTCACGGTGGGCAATCCTAGTTGGTGGCCAAGAGTATATGTTGATGTGGCGTGGTGATTAATTGCGATCAATTAACGCTAGCGGATTTTTGCGTGACTCAGGTCAGTTGGTTTATCCCTGTTGCCGGTAACAAATGGTTTTCATTTGTCAGAAAAAATGACGTATTGGTGATGCAGGTGGCTGTCCGAAAATGAAGGTCTTGAGCGGCGAAGTGAGATGGCGAGTCAGATATTTCTGATCAATAGAGGCGAATAGTTGTTCTTTTTTAACGAAATCGCTCGCAATAACTGGCTGAAGACCGCACCCGCAGTGGATCATAGTTCTCTGACAGTCACCTAATGTGCATTATTCATGTGGATTCGCTACTCAGCGGAAATAGTGCGAAACAGGTCGCCTGATCGACTGAGAAACGTGGCCCGCCACGTGCCGAGCATGATCTGGCGAGATGTGAAGCAATATGTTTTGTCTGATGGTGAATAGACTCACTGCTAATTTAACAATGGCGTATGAATGTATGGTTGGAGCAATATGCACAGTCATTTTTTTATAATCCACTTGTCGCCCGATAAACTATGCAGGCTAGGCGTACCAGTATTCAGGTGTCCTCCGTTAGCAATGAGTCATGTATCAGTAACGCGCAGGTGCTGAAGGATCGTGCCTTGGTTTGAGCCGAATAGTGTTTTCTACGCCGCACACAGCGGGCGTTCTTCGCTTGAGGGTCGGGAAATCAGTATCTCGGTCACAATTCAGGTGTGACGGTAATTTGGCAGGTTGTAGTTGACGGCATCGCTTTGGTGATTCGTGTTTAAAAACACGAAGATTGCTTATAGCAATGAGAGCTTAATCTAAAGTTTGTTCGCCACCTTGCCGTCCTCTCAAAGAGAAGCACAAAGACAACGGGTTAATACTGCTGTCTTCAGCAGCCTTGCTGCGAGCTTAATAAGAAAAAAAGAGAGCGGAGATCCTCAATGAAAAAGACAGTAATGAGTGCAGCAGTGCTTGTGGCGATGATAGGTAGTGCAGAGGCTGGAACTCTGGATTTTCTGGACGACTGGAACAAGTCAGATTTTTATCTTGGAGTGTTGGTGTCTAACAGTGACATTTCTGGAGAAACCGGTGCTGGCGAAGACATGGGAATGATCAACGCCACCTTTGGTTATTTATTTCCAAAGGGTATCTCCCTTGAGGCGCGGCTCGGTTTAGGGACAGACGAAACAGAAAGTCTGTTTCAGGATCCCGTTACAACATATACGGCGGCGATGTTCCGCTATCACTATACATGGCGTCATAACGTAATGACTTATGCATCAGTAGGTGCTTCGTTACGTACCCATAGTAATGTTGTCGATGTGGATGATGTTCAGGCGGGTGCTGCTTACGCATTCGGCATGAATTTGTTTGGATCTGACACTGCGTCAGTAAACATCGAGTATTTGTATCTGGGTGGCCCGGACGCACTGTCGTCGATCGGTATTGGTTTTCACCGCTATTTTGGAAAGTACTAGAAAAATAATGGCGATTGATGTGTCGAGCACTGTAGGGATAAATTCCATGAGAGCTACAATGAAAAAAACGATTGCACTGCTAGCTATGACAGTGTTAATTCTGTCTGGCTGTTCCGGGCGCTCCTCCGACGAGCCGCTAACAGAAGAGCCAAATGATTCGCTTGTGATAGCAGCCGCGCAAGCTGTTGTAGGTCAGATCAGGGTGTTGACCTCCGCGCCTAGCTTGCTAACAGGGACAACCGATACCGCAACCATCACTGCCATTGTTACCGATGACAGTAACCGAGTAATAGCGTCCCAGGAAGTAATTTTTTCATCTGATGGCGGCGTATTGCAGGGTATCAATTCGGAAACATCAGAAGGCGGTGAAGCGTCGGCGCAGCTAAATCTGGCTGGCGACTACCGCAACAGAAACATCACCGTTACTGCAACATTAGGGTCTATGCAAGCTTCGGTATTAGTCGCGGCTACAGGTACTGCTATAGGCATGACAGCGCCGGAAAACATTATTATCGGTGACACACCGGAGCTTGAGTTCACGCTACTGGCAGGTAATGGGCAACCGATTCCGAACCAGCTTATTTCGGTACAATCAGAAGCAGGCAATACGTTCAGTCAAAACACAATCACCACCGATGCGAACGGATTGGCCCGCCTTGTTACAAGTACAAACGCAGGCGCAGATGTAATTACAGCCACCGCAATTGATGGCACTGTTGTGCAGGATTTTGCAGTGAATGTGGTTGAAAATATACAGGCTGTGGATACACCGGTCAGGATAAGAGTGATTAGTAATTTCTCATCCATTGAAACTGGCGGCACTGACGTAGCAAGTATCACCACATTAGTAACTGACGAAAGTAACCGAGTGGTCAGCGGCAAGGAAGTTGAATTTTCTGCAACTGGCGGCGTCTTGCAAAACATCACGTCAGTGACCAGTGCGGCGGGTCAGGCTACTGCCGAACTGAGCCTGGCAGGGGATTTCAGAAATCAGAGCATTACGGTCACTGCAAGAGTTGACGACGAAGAAGGCAGCGTGTTGTTGACGACCAGTGGTACGTCGCTGTCCATCGCTGGTCCGACCGCGTTGGTTAGTGGTAATACCGCAGAGCTTGAATTGACTCTAACCGGTGGTAATGGTCAGCCGATTTCAAACGAAATTGTTTCTATTGCATCAAGCGCCGGTAATGAATTGTCTAGCGAGACTATTACTACGGATGCTGCAGGTAAGGCACTTGTCACGGTGGGTAGTACGGCTGGTAGTGATCTGATAACGGTTTCTGCACTGAATAGCACCGTTGAAGAGCAACATACAATTAATGTAGCAGCGGATATATTGTCAGTGTTAGATCCGCAGGATCATGGCAGTTTAAGTGTTGATGATGGCTCATCAACGTTCAGCGTGTTGTGGGAAAGTAACGGGCTGCCAGTGGTTGGAGGTCAATTAAAATTTAGTATCACAGCGGGTAACCTGCGAGCGGTTGATCCGGTTGATGGTAGTGTTTCTACAGGTAGCGTTGCCACCACAGATGTCAATGGTATTGCCACCGTCGAGGTGAATTCAAATGCGGCAGGTCCTGCAACGATTGCATTTTCCGATGAGCTTAACCCTGATACATTTTCACAATTTGACGTAGAGTTTGTCGCTGTTGTTCCTGCAAGTTTAAGTGTGGATGCATCTCCGGCAAGTGTTGCCACTGGTAATTCAAGCTCGATCTCTGCCACGGTTGTTGATGAATTTGGGAATCCTGTCAAGGATGTTGTCGTGGAGTTTGGTAGTGATTTTCTGCAAGGTGGTAACTTATCTCCTGTAAACGCTGTAACCAATAGTGATGGTGAAGCGAGAATTACCTTTACCGCCGGCAGTCTTGCAACTGAAGTAGATCAGCTAGTTGTAAATGCGACGGTTTCTGGCGCGGCAGAAGTTACCTCAACGGTTAACCTGACAGTAACAGAGCGTCAACTCAACGTTATTATAGGTCTTGCAGGCACTGTCTCCGAGGCAGACTCTGATACTCGTTACCGGAGGGCTGGCCTTGTGCAGGTCACCGATGGTGCCGGTCGACCAGTGCCGGATGCGACTATTCTTGTATCGATGATCCCTACCGTTTATCGCCATGGTACGGTGCAACCGATTGATTTGGATGGTGACAGTATTGCCGATAGGTGGGGGTTTGTGGACAGATTTGTCTACGCTTGTGAGTCTGAAGACACGAACGGAAATCGTATTCTTGATACCGTTGTTATCGAAGACCTTAATAAAAATGGTATGTTAGATTTCGGTGAAGATCTAAACGGTAATGGTCAGTTAGATTTCAATGAAGATATTAACCGCAATGGTGTCTTAGATGCTGGCGAGGACCTGAACGGTAATGGTCAACTGGACAATGACGAAGATGTCAACGTCAATGGAGTTCTTGATCCTAGTGATCCGGGTCTAGTGGATGCTGATCCCGTCAATACACCAACAGTTGTTGGTGGACAAATTACCACTGACGCCAATGGCGTGGGCTTCTTCTCTTTAGCGTATCCTCAGAGCAACGCGTGGTGGTTTGACGTGGCAATCAGTGCCAGAGTTCAGGCGTTAGGGGTTGAACAAGTAGCAACTTTTGAGACTGACCTAGAAGCAATATTAAGCGATATAGACGATGTTGAAGTACCGCCGCCAAACTTAATCAGCCCCTATGGAGAAATTGATTTTGGTAATCTTCCACTGTGTAGCCAGCCAGCTAATGAGCTCTATACACGCTGAAGCATGATCGGTTCCTTAAGTATCTGAAAAAACCCCCGTAAGTAGTTGCGGGGGTTTTTTTTACCCTGAATAATGAGGGGAAGACGATGAGCAAGTATAAAAGTATGAAAAATTTGTCTGTGGTGGCTAGCTGTGTGTTGGTGTTGCAAGGGTGTGCGGGCTCAGCACCGGATTTTGAACGCCGTACCCTGGGTGGAGCAAATCAGGAAGCGAAGCTGGCCGCTTTTATTGGTGAATTAACGGTGGCTGAGTCAGGTATAGAAAAAAACCTACTGATCAATGTGCCTCTGTGTTCTTCGGTGGTTGGGCACCCGGCCAGTGGATGGGGAATCGATGCAGGGGACTGGTGTGTTGTATCGTGCAATCAAGCGGGCATCACCGACTCACGATGGGTTACCGGCGCGGATGGAAATCAATGTTTGGCAGCCCCGGAAACCGAGGCGACATCACGTGTTGAAGTTAGCTTTAGCTGGTCAGACCTGTCCCTTCAACAACAAAATACCTTTGATGGTCTGTCTCGATCTTTTCTAAGTGATACCGAGTGGCATTGCAAAGAGTTTGATTATCTGATTGATCCTGATACCAATGAGGGTTTTTGGTCAGAGCTAAAAAGCGCCATGATTATTTATCGCTTCCATCGTGGCGGCAAACTGACAATGGGGCGGTCACTTGATCAAATGAAATTGGGTGGGGTCTGGCGCGTGGGCGCGCAACAGCAAGTATATTTGAATAGCACACAGGTTTTTAAAAATGCGATTGCTTACGGTGGAGGCCGGTTTGATAATTTTAAGACCGCCACTAAAAAGCAGGTATGCAGGTATGTGCGCGAAGCGGATAAACCCGTTTAACGGTAGCAAAGGATCACTAGTGCGGTCACTTGGGTAATTATTGAGGCTGCCACATTACATAGCCGCCTTTCTGTTGGCTTTCTTGGAGTAAATCAACAAGAGGCTTGGCGCGAGTGTGTAGGCTGATTGATGGTGTGTTTTCATCATCGTTGTCAGGTGCTTCTACTGGTACTTTCTCAAGTGCAGTCATAAGCGTTTCCAATGCTTTCGGAACATCTGCTTCACGAATAGCCCCTTCAGGTTGTCCGCTTTGCCCCATCATCTTGAGTAACTGTTTGGCGACATCGCCAAACATTATAAAGCTGCCGGTGTGTTCGCCTTGAATTTCAATGATCATCAGATTCTCCAGAAGGTGTTGAGATGTTATCACAACGCTAATTATAGTCTTATTCAAGAAGTGTCAAAAAAATTACGCGAAAATGTTAGGTAGGCGTTACATTTGGCTGTTGTTATCGCCGCTTGGCGTACACAGTGAACTTTTTAATATTTTTTATTCGTGATTTGACGCAGCGAATGGTACCGTTACACGGAGTTGTTGAAATCCGACCGTTATTTTACGAATGGGACGGATATCAGTTGGGGGTGGGGTAGCGCTAGGTCGCTGCCCCTTTTTTTTGCCTGTACGTTTGGATTATTTATTCATAGGTAATTTATAGTGCCTAT
>JALZUX010000382.1 GCA_023301405.1 Granulosicoccaceae bacterium
ACTAATCTTACCAACACCAGCATTACCGATACCGACTGGAACCTCACTGCCACGCTTCCCGCCGGACAATACACTCTGTACATCATTGCCAGAGATAATGCCGGCAATACATCTGGTTTCACCGATCGCAGCTTTTCTGTACTCGCTGATGACATTCAAAGCCCCATCACTACCATCGACACACCTTCCACTCAAGATGCTACCTTACCGACAAATGCCACCTTCATAGGGTCTGGCTCGGATTCCGGTGGCTCAGGCTTCAAAAACATTCGACTGGCTATTCGCAACCCGGATATTAGTCAGTGGTACAATTTTTCCAATAACTCCTTTACTGGGGCTGTTGGTAATGGATCGACTCTCGCCAATCTCACCAACACTACCATTACCAACACCGACTGGAACTACTCCGTCACGCTTCCCCCTGGTGAATACATACTCTTTATTATCGCCAGGGACAACGCCGGCAACACATCAGAGTTCAACGTTCGAAGTTTCACAATAGAGTAATCTAGCAAACAGATTGTGCTGGACGATTTGAGCTTTCACCTCTCCTGCGGAGTTCAGATCTGGTTGAACCACAAATACTCATTATTCAACTAACGCCGCTTTTTGTTTTCACGGTATACCAATCCTTAGTTTGAACTTCTTTGTACGAAAAACACTACGATCAACAACTGATGTTACATAGGTGTGTAATTACTGCATTAGCGTACAGGGATTAGGCACCACTCATGTCTGAAATATTAATAGAGCCAGCAAAAATCTTTCTTCCGCATGCTAAGCAAACTATTATCTTATAGGTGCCCTTCGCTAAACTTCCAAAGCCACCAAACGAAAACCCCGAAAATTGCGAATATAAATGGTTAGTAAACGACCGCCCTATTCCCGGTGAGGGCAACTCAGGCTTTGCACGAGCAACCACTACATCCCCGCTAGATAATACCAACTCAACGACAGGGTTTTTATTGTCATTACCAAGCGCTACTCCTGCCACCGACAGCGAACCCGCACTTGCATACAAGATTTTGGGCAAAGGGCTAATACCAAAATAAGCCAATTCGTCACCCGAGGTCTTCACGAGTACAAGTTCAACCTTTTGCGGCTCAAATGCACCATAAAAACTAATATTAACGACAGATGGAATAGCTATTCCATATTTTTGCCGAATATAAATCTGAGTCATCTTCCGTAGAGTATTGTTTGCTGTAAGTGGCGCTACTAGATCAGTGCGCTTGACTAGAGATCGCATAACCGAAGAAATATTTTTTTCAAGACTAAAATATTTTCTCGCATACTCATAATTATGTTGCGCTCCATCCAGCGCCGCACCATACCCGGTCATTAGCTCCGCGGCCAGGGACTCAGCACTTATTTTACGGTGACAACATCGTCCTGAGAAATTATGGGCTTCCGCATCAATAATGTTCTTTTCAAGTATCCATCCAGGACCTCCAAACCTGTCATAGCAGTAGACTGGAACACCTGCAGCAAGACATTTTTGTACGCTATGGCCAATCGTCACCACGGCATCAAAACTTCTTACTAAATCCAAATCAACTAGAGCCTGCTTCGACTCTACACCGATCATCGTTATAGATACCCCCTTAGCCTCCAGAAACGGTATCGCCTCACGAATTTCGTCTGGTATATGATTAGAAATAATGCCAAGTTTATTCACACAGACAGAACGAGTGATCTCTGATGAAAAAAACCAGTAATTACCCAACGAATTGTTTAAAACCTGTAATTTTTTTTCGTCAACACTAACTACATCGGCTAAGTGAGCGTCTCTAGTACTCTTTGAATTACAAACAACGACATCAGCTATTGGTGCAATGAACGATATCAACTCTAACGGTTCATACGCAGATAGCGAGCTATACGCAAAATACTTGTAGCGAACGCACAATTCACTAATGCAGTAACCGATTACCGGCCAATGATGCGCCCACACCAGATCAAAGTTCCTTCCATATATTTTCTCTGGAGCAGAAATCAGTTCTATCAGCTCTACCCCCAAGGATAGAAAAAGACCCTTCACTGGCTCATTGATTTCAAAGGCCGCACACACCACATCAAACCCTTGAGAAATGAAATATTGAGCAACGTCGTGCGTTACCATCTCAGAACCTGAGTATATTTCAAGGGAGTGGCATGTAATTAATACCGACTTAATTGAAAGCTTTGATGAATTCTTAATCACTAGCAAGCGTCACACAGGGCTCTAGATACGTTTACCATTTAGGTATCAATGTATAAACTACTGCCTAACAAACTATCAATGGAATTTAACTATCGTATCCTAACTTACTTAGCTCGCCATTAAATTCACTGAATATTTCGATCTGTTCGTCAGTGGCTTCATCAGACCATCGCGAAATATTAACATTGTTTTTTTGCGTACGGTGAGCCGTCACCTTGGCATCCACCTGTCCGTAAGTATCAAACATATTTGATATAGAAGCATCAGAATCATCTAGGTCTAACTCGCTCGCAACCCTCTTTAGCTCATTCTTCGGATTAGCTAACAGATCCTCGTATCTGACTTCCACCCCTGACATACCAATTTCCCCCATGATATTTCGGTTATGTAAAAAATATTGAATATATCTTTGTAATAGCTCACGATCATCGAATTTATCGGCACCAAAACCCGACATACTATGCTTTTTGTTAAACGCGTTGACGGACAAAAGTATATCCCTAGGATCCCGCACCAATAAAATTCTTTTAAGAGGCCACCCCCACTTATGCATCTTGGTTATTGTGCCCATACCAATTGATTTCTCAACGTAAGCTTTAGGGGATGTTTTATTTTCTAATTGTGCAACACACTCATAAAATTTATCAGCAACTTCAATGGCCCTGTATTTTTTTACTAAGTTCGCATTATCCTTGAACCATTGCTTCGGAAAATCATCATCCTTTTGATACAACCGATACTTAACAGAACTTTCTTTGTCCTCAATTAGATATGGCATCTCAGCTTCGCGACCATTCATCCCCCATGTAAATAAGTGCTGACTAGTTCTATTCTCGTAGGGAAAATGAGAGCGCATCACTAGTTCAGGATGACCACTAAGTGCTTTTGCTAGCACCGTTGTCCCTGACCGTCCAGTAGAAACAATATATATCGATAATGGAATTGATAAATTCATAACTGACTATTCTACAAAGACTGAACTTTTGATTCTAAACAGGGGCAAATGAGTTTTTCATCCTACTGGCACTATAACTTTGTCGCTATGATCACATCTTGCCCCCCGGCTCGAACATTGTGCCGCCGACCAGACCATGGCCCATACCGAATATCATTAACCAAAAGCCCGTGCTTCTCATGGGTTTCTAATACCATCTCTTCATACAAGGCAATTTGTGATTCTGGATTATCTAAATCACGAACCCTGCCTCCCTGCACTTCATAAGGTAATTTATGTCTTGTATTCTTTGAATTTAAAGTTTCGATCAGCTTCAACGCAACTGCATCCAACAACAGGTAGGTATTCCAACACTTTGCACCAGGCTTCATAACTCTTGACATTTCCTTAATGTAGTTGTCAAAGTCCTCAAAGACCAAATGAGTGAACAAGCTAGTTGACCATACAAAATCAAATTGATTATCGCCGAGTGGAAATTTGTAATCACTGGCCTTCAACTGGGCGCCAACGTTATAGTCATTTGAAAATACGTCTGCGAAAATAAATTCAAAATTGTCAACATCGTCATACGCATCCTTACACCAGTCAATTGATGTTTGTGTCGCATCTAACCCAACATAACTTCCATCTACCAAAAAGTCAGTTAGTGGCCGAGACAAGCGACCTAGCCCACAGCCAACGTCAAGAACCCTATGGCTTGGCTTCAATAAGCCAGCATTCATCATATTTTTTGTAACACCGTCCCCCACTTGCTTAAACTGCGAGGCGATTTTCTGATAATCATCACATCCGATACCATTTTCTACAATTAACGCTTCTGGTGGTATGCGGTTTTTTTCTAGTACATCAGTCATATTATAAATCCAATAAAGTAGTTAAATTTTTGATTAAACAGGCGATAGCGCTACAGCGATTTGAAAAGGCTCTGATAAGTCTCTATCCACCAACACTGTTCGCCAGCCATTTTTTTCAGCAATTTGGGTAAAATATTCCGGTGTCATAATGGTGTCACCGTAGTCACTTGTCTCTAATGAATCTCCGCTATTAATCGGTAAAAAGGAGTATTCCTTCGAACGGTAATCTGACCTCATCTCTGCGCATAATTCTTCAGGCCAGACACCATCACGAACGCTAACCCACTCAACAGAACGGATTGTTGCCACGAACACCCCGTCTTTGTTAAATGAACTTCTTAACGCTCTTAATATATTCCCAGTGACTTCCTCTGGCGTATGAGAAAAAACTGAAAAAGCAAAAGCAAAATCAAACATACGATCATCGAACGGCAGATCACTTGGACGCGCTTCAACTAATTTTACTTCGTTTGGCACGCCATATTCGGCACATAGATTTAACGATGAATCCATTGCGTCTAACCCAACAACGCTATCTACCGGTGCATAGTAGTTCATTAACCTCAATAGGCGCCCCCAACCACACCCATAGTCAAGTATCTGCTTATTAGCTAAACCGGAGCCTGTCGTTTTGTACGATATTAGCTCAAACAATCTAATCAAGTTGCAAGAACGGTTCATCAAGCTTCGGCCAGAATCACCTACCCATTTTTTTTGGGTTGCATCGGATGGCATAGTCGGTAGCATCTTTGCCAAACTCCTAAATTCACCCGCCCCATTTAGATTGAGCTCGCAGTAATCTGCTAAGGTCAACTGCCTTAGCGCTTTAAAAGCCTCGGTGATCTTTCCGTCTTCAGCAAAAAGATCAGCTTCTAGCAGTATTTTCTTTGTGTACTCGGGTAACATTGATAGTCCAAATA
>JALZUX010000383.1 GCA_023301405.1 Granulosicoccaceae bacterium
CCCATGCCAGATTGCGCAGTCAGGTTTTTGGAACTTAAAATTATGGCCGCGAAGGCAGCTAGCATTGAGGCAATCATGTACACCAGCACTTTATGCTTTTGCACATTAATACCAGACATACGCGCGGCGTCTTCATTGGAGCCTATAGCGTAAGTGTGTTTTCCATAAACAGTATATTTCAACAAAAAGTGAAAAAGCACGGCTAACCCAAGGAACCAAAACACCGGCATCATGCCACTGCCCAGCCCTGCATAACCTTCTGTTGGAAACGACACTGGCTTACCACGTGTCCAAGCCTGCGCAATACCACGGCAAATTAAAAACATACCCAGCGTTGCAATAAACGGCGGAATTCTAGTAAAGGCGATAAAGCAGCCATTAATAAAGCCAATCAGCGCCCCGAAAGCCAGCCCTACCATGATCGGTATCAGTATCGGTAAATCAAACGCCCACTCACCAAACACCGCCTTTGGGTTAGGCCCACCGTTCACTAATTCCGTTTGTGCGAACGACATAACAATCATGGCTGTCGCACCCACTAGTGGCCCTGACGACAAATCAATGCCACCGGAGATAATCACCTGCGTCACGCCCAGGGCGATGATGCCGATGATCGCCACTTGCAGAATAATGATACGCAAACGCGCCTCATTAAAAATTGAGTCGAATCGATCACGAGTATCAAAAAGAAAACTCTGATCGTTCATGTAAGGCAAGGTTTGCCCAAGCGCTTCAAAAATAGCGATAATCAAAATCAGTGCGAATAAAATATTTAGTTCGTTGGGCCAGGCACGTCTTTTACTGTCGAACTTAAGCCCCCCGGTGCCTTGTGTTGAATCAGCCATGAAAGGCCACTCTCCTGCTTTCGCTTAACATCTGCCTATTACGTGAAAATCCACGAGAAATTGAAGTACTAAAAAAAACCAAGGGCGCTACTTTAGTAACGCCCGCTTTCATCAAAACAACGCAATCAACTTACAGAAAGTCTTTTACGTTCTCTGGTGTAACAAGCTTGAAAGGAATGAAAACAGTCTTATCAACTTTTTCACCTTTGGAAAGCTTGATTGCTGTATCAATAGAACCTGCACCTTGACCGGCAAGATCCTGAAATACAGTCACATCCATATCACCCGCTTGCATAGAAACCAGTGCATCAGGTGTGGCATCAACACCACCAACAACTACCTCATCCATTGAAATACCTGACGATTTCATTGCCTGAATAGCACCGATAGCCATTTCATCATTGTTACCAAACACAGCGTCGAAAGGCTCGCCCGAAGCAATCCAGTTAGCCATCATGTCTTGCGCTTCATCACGTGACCAGTTAGCGGTTTGCTCATCGATCAGAGTGATAAAGTTACACATGTCCATACCAATCACATCATGAAAATCTTTTGAGCGCTGAACAGCTGCCTGGTTAGACAAGCGACCCATTAACATGTACGCCGTTGCACCACCTGACTTACCCATTGCACGCAAATCCTGACACATGCGAAATGCGGCTAGTGTTCCTGACTCTATCTCATTAGAGGCGACGAAAGCCTGCCCGTCTGGCAAAGTAGCCATGTTTCCAGGCTGACGGTTTACGTATACCAGTGGAATGCCCGCAGAAGAGGCCGCTCTAGACATTGCTTCAGTGGCGTCTGTATCAACAGCATTTACAATGATGGCATCCACACCAGAGGCGATGAAATTGTTAATTTGATCCAGTTGCTTTGCAACGTCTTCTTGTGCATCTTCCATCTGCAGCTCAACACCTTCCAGTGTTTCAAGGTGCGACGTCATGCCGTTACGCATGATAGTAAGACCGTTGTCGTCAAAGTTTGCAATCGACACACCTACAGTCTCAGCCAGCACAGGGCCTGACAACATGGCAGCAACAGCGGCGGCAATTAACGATTTAGTTTTCAATTGTCTATCTCCAAATAATCGTGTCCGGCACACGAGTAGTTTTGACCGGAATGCCCCGAGAGGCCGCGGGTTTACTTCATCGGTGTTCAAGCGGCCAACGCCGCCATTCGAGAACTAATGAATTGATACGAACTGAGCAACTGTGCGCTGAGATCAGGTGATTGATGAACTTCAGCGGCGAAAACTTCCATCGACACCGGCCCCCGATAACCATCGCTAATCAGAGTATCCAGTTGCTTAATGTTTCCCAGCTGATCGTGTGCGTTAACCAGTACCCGATGACTATCGTGCATCTGTGCTGGTTTTAGTTTGCTATCTACGACACCGGATACATGCACCATACCGGTATGCGCGGCAAAGCACCTGTCTTCACCGGCAAGGTGATGATGAAACGTGTCATGAATAAGTTTGAATCGTGAGCTAAGATTCATCGCGTCTATACGCTCCACTACTTCTGATTTATATCGCAAGGTAGAGGATTCAAACCCCAACGGTTCAACAAAGGCGCATATATCGTATTCTTCAAGCACTGGCAGAAGCGCGCTAAAAGACTCAGTCAGCATTATTTTTCTCTCTGCCTGGTCTGGATTTGACCCGTCGTTAGCGGGAATCAACACGATTGCGTGCGCACCACAATCACGGGCACGGGCAGCAAGCTCTTTTGCCTGCCGAAGGGTGTTGGCGGTACATCGGTTAAATGCCGCAATTTCAGCCAGCGCATAAATTTGAAGCCCGTGCGATTCGGCAGTCATTGCTGCTTGCTGACCACTCGCCGCATCAAACAACGGGGTAGCCAGGTCGTTGCGCAATTCCACCCCACTGCAACCACATTCCTGCGCAATTGCCAGCAACTGCTTGTAAGAAGTGTTTGCCGCTGTCATATGATTTATCGCAAAACTAACCAATGATCCTCCTAAACGTTCCAGACATCGGATATCGAATTAAAGTATGCGAGCGCCACACTCTACTTGCAAGCTTTTTTTGCAACCGGTTGCACACATTAACGACCCACCGTTAACAATTCAGCGAACCTGCAGAAATCTAGGCCTGCCGCAAGCCTGTCAACAACCCGATGCAGTACCAGAGCGGGCTTCACTTCTACTAGGTGACCTTATGAAGCGCATCGCGGCGGCTCCTTAACAAGATTGGCCGTACTAGCACACACAAAAACCCCACGGCAATAGCAACTCGGCTCTAACAGACCGCCCACCTAACTCATCGCCGAATGCCACAAGTCCACCATACTGTTGTAATTGCCGGCAACCAGCCTGACCAACTCTGCATCATCAATGTCGTTAGCAAGCCAGGCCCTGGACGGTTGGCCGAAAATCGTCCGCCCTACAGCGAAACCCTTTACCAGTGGCAACCCACTGAAGGCCTTAAAACCTTCGGCCAACTGCTCGCGTGGAGCATCGAGTCCAAGAACCACAATGCCGCAACAATGCGGTGTCACGGAACTGATCAGATCACTCACCAGGCGCGCTGAAGCGGAGTCCATACAGGGTATTTTCCACCAATCAGGACGAACACCCAGCTCAAACATCCGCCGCACACTTTTATGCACAGACTCACCCACAGATAATGCTTCCCGGGGCGGTATGATTTCCAGCAACAGCTCGTGGCCGCTGATACAACACGCGTCATAAAGCTCAGATAATTTGGCCTCCTGCTGCGCGCGTAAAACCGCGTCGTCGTCAACGCTGTAAAACACCAGACACTTTACCTTGTGCTCTAACGGCCAACTCTTGAGGATCGAACCGATACTCTGCCCGGCTTCAAACTCCAATGGCCGTGACGACGGTTTTTCTACCGGCCGACCAATCCACAGGTCAGTACCGGTCACCTCATTAAGAACATCCTGACCAAACCGCCCATCACACAAAATACCACTGTGTCCCTGCAGGGCCCTGTCATCTATCACTTGCCGGGTGGCTGTCAGCAGCAGCTTTTTTAAATCTTCGATACGTGACAACTCAGCACCAGCCGCTTTTGCCATGTCTTCAAATTGCAACCTGTGATCAAACGCATGAATATTCAGGGTGCGCCACTTTTTTGCCCTGGTAGTGACCCGGTGCAGGTAATTGAGCTCGGTATCGATATCAGGCCGCGGGATATCAGCGCTGTTTTTAAGGTAATAATCAAGCTCCTCGCAGGTTGGCATCGCCGGTGTGCAACCATGCCGTGATACCACCAACGCGCCGCAGGCATTGGCGTAACGCAAGGCTTGCTCAAAACCTTCGTCATTAATCCAGCCGCGCAAAAAGCCTGAAATAAAAGCATCCCCTGCGCCAAGCACGTTTAGCACACTGACGGTCACTCCTTCAACGGTCACACCATTATCAAGATGTTCAGGGATATCACCATCATAAACACTGGCTCCGTATGGCCCACGCTTTAGCACGATGACTGCCTTACTTACACGACGAATAGTAGACATCGCCTCAATGGTGTTAGTACTTCCACCGGCAATATGAATTTCTTCCTCGGTGCCAACAATCAGATCAAATTCAGCCAGTATAGTTTGCAAGTGCGC
>JALZUX010000384.1 GCA_023301405.1 Granulosicoccaceae bacterium
CTAAACAGCAGCCCCGCAGGGACACCATCTAAAACAGCAGCCCCCGGCCAGGTCCAGCGGAAGGCGACACCTAGACAGCAGCCCCGCAGGGACACCATCTAACACAGCAGCCCCCGGCAGGGACACCATCTAACAAAACAAGCCCCGCAGGGACACCATCTAAAACAGCACCCCCCCGGCAAGGGACACCACCTAAAAAAAGCCCCCCGCAGGGTAACTAACTATTTTCCGGCGCAATGACAGGCTTTAATAATTTAACTAATTCCGTCAACTGCTCATCAACATCAATAGCGTTCGCATTCAACAAAGCCTCAGAGTAGGTTAAAAGGCACATAATCCCTGAAATTTGGCACACCTCACGTTCAACGATATCATTCCACTGAGGAATAACCGTCTCTTTGGCAGAGCTTTTACCAACCTGCATATACCGTGCGTGTGCGTAGCTGCTCATTGGTTTCCAGGCTAGATCGTGAATCGTTTTCAGAATGCCTGCCGAGTCTGCAACGTTTTCCACTTCCTGGACGAGTTCTTTCATTGTTTTAGGGTTGTCTATTCGATCTTTTTCAACGTATTTTGCGAATTGCTGGTCAGTAGCGCATCGGTTCAGCCAGAGCATTTTTACGCCGCTTTCAAATACGGGCCTTACCAGGCTTAGAGCGGATGCAAATAGCTCTTTTTCGATAAGAAAGACTATGGACTTCCCATGTTCATGGGTGATATCTGCCAGTGCACCTACGACAATACTTTTCTTATTTTCACGAGCCGATAGATTGACTATTCTAGCGTCGACATAAGAGTATGCATTTTTTAGGTGATCTAAAGGTTTCATTGGAAATTTTAGTATAGAGGCCTTTTCGGTGTTCAGTGAAATAGAGATTTGTTATCTGAAGTGACGTAGTAAGTCGTTTTCAGTGTGGTGTTCTGCTCTTTAAAGTATTCACTTGATAACCCTGTTCTATAGGTGATTTTGATCCTTATGTTTGATTCAACTTAAAACGGCGTCAATGTATTAGACGGCGAGAATAGTAAATAGCTGTGATCAGGCTTTATGGAAAATCAGTTAAATCCTAGTGTATAGGGCCTGAAATAGCGGTACCCTGCTTTAACGCAGGTCTTCTTTTTTCGTCACAGAGTTTGTACTGATTCTTCTTAGTCGCCGAAGAAAATCACAGAGATTGCCGAATGAAGCGTATCGTCAAAGAGCCTGTTTTTTTGAAAAATCTACTATGGGGCAACCAGAACATAACAAAAAAGACGCCAATATCAGTGTTTTTAGTGTTTGCACTTGCATTTTACAGGCAATAATAGCTTGTTTTTTGGTTAATCAGCCTTCAGGTGGTACATCTTGTACGCGAAAGCTGCAATAAACCAGCGGTTTGGTGATTTATAAGAATTCGAATTTTGGGGGTCAGGTCTGCTGGCATTCGGTTAAAATATGGGTTTTCATGCGGCGAAAGTCACCAAAAGTGTGTGCGCAGTGTTGTTGATCATTTCGCATGTTAGTAGTTTTAAAAATTATAGCGAAAGCAGTCGCAGCACCGGTTATGGCGTCAAAAGCATCTGTCGCTGATAAGTAATCAGGCGTGGATATTTTATTTGTGCGGCCCGGTTGAACAGGTAGGCAAGCAATGAATTTAAAAATGCGCGGGCATCTTTGAACCTAAAGCAACCTTGGAAAGGCAAATAAAAAATCAAGCTCCCTGTGATTGAAAGTTACTGGTAATTTTAAAAAAAACCATATGGCTGCACGCAGATAGCGTAATTCCGATCATCAAATAGCTTAATTGACTTGGCTAAAGTAAGGGCTGGTTTTTTTCAATTAGCCTGAAGAAACAAAGGAAAAGTACGGGCTGCAACAGGTATTTTTCAAAGTGTCTGGCGGGGCATTCAGGGCGGTCATTCAGTTATCAGGCCGCCGATTGAATGTTGGCCTGTTGAAGGGCAGGTAGTTTAATCATAAACTGAGTTTTCTGCCCCGGCTCACTTTCGACAGTGATATCGCCGTCGTGGTCTTTGACAATACCATAGGTAATTGCCAAGCCTAGCCCGGTGCCTTTACCCACTGCTTTCGTTGTGAAAAAGGGTTCAAACAGCGTGTCGAAATTTTCTGGTGCAATACCGGTTCCGTTGTCAGTGACGCATACAACAACATGTTCAGCGTCGATGTATGTACTAACACAAATATTTCCTATGTCTGATATCGCGTCGGCTGAGTTTTCCAGTAGCTGCGTTAACACTTGATTAATATCCGTGGGGCTGCCATAGACGAGTGGAATATCTTGCAAGTCGGTCTTTACATTTTTGTTTTTACAGCTTGTGTTTTTTGCAGTATTTAAAGCCTGCTCAATGCACTCGTTCAGGTTAAGAGGCTCTTTTGCAGTGCCCTTCATGCTTGAGAAATCGTTAAGTCCTTTGACTATATCTCTGATTCTACCGGTGCCTTTTATTGCGTCAGTTATTAACTCCTCAATATCTTCATCTATGGATTCTAAATCATATTTTTTCTCATGCTTAGCGATACGACTCACCAGCTCTCTGGTGTTTTCAAGGCTATCGAGTTCGATTGAGTTGTACAGATTCCGTAATTTTCGATAGGCTTCTATATAGCTAGATAACGTATCTAAATTACTGTGTACAAATGAAATTGGATTGTTTATCTCGTGTGACAGGCCTGCTGCCAGTCTCCCTATCGATGCGGTCTTTTCTGTTTGTACCAGTTGCTCCCGGGTCTTCGATAGGCGTTGATTGGTGGCTTGCAACTCATTTACTTGTTGTTCTATTTTTAGTGTTCTACGCTCGACGCGATCTTCTAGAGTCTGATTGAGTTCTAGCAACTCTTGTTCATATTTGTCTCGCAACTTTTGTGATTCACGCAAAGTTGCAGACATCTTGTTAAATGCCTTTGCTACATCGGCAACTTCGTCTTTGCTGCTGACCGGAATTTCACCGTCATAGTTGCCAGCTGATATTTTCTTTGCCGCTTGTTGCAATAGTACAAGCTGGCGGGTGAGGTAGGTGCCAAGAAGCAGTGAAAACATCGCAACAAGAAACATCTCGGTGACGGCTATAGTCACGCTGAAGGTTTTAGCGGATTCGATGGTGCGCTTTATGCTGTCGGTGCTAATGCCTAGCTGCACGCTGCCGTAGACGATTCCACCTTCACTGATATTGGTGCTGGTATCAAATACGTGGTCGTCTACGTCGTTGAGGTAATAGTCCTGGACAAAGGGTTTGGCTTCAAAATTTGGGTCGATAGCGGATGACATAAGCGTATCGTCTGGTCCGACAACACGCACATAGGCGATATCAGGGTTGGTGAGTAACTCAGATGTAAAAGCATCAAGGGTCGCCAGATCAAATGAGAGTAACGGGTCTTTTGCAGTTGCCGCAAACAAAGCCAGCGTCGTTTCAGCACGCTTAATTAGCGCTAGTTCTGCACTGTCTTTCATGAATCCTAAAACTGTCAGGATCAAATAGCCCAATAGTAGCGCCTCGATCAACGCTACACCGGTCATCGTTTTAAATCGCAGAGACACGCTATATGCTCACGTTAAACCTACTATTTATTCGTCGAGTGCGGTCAGATTTAACGCCCGTACATCATCCCACGAGTCATCAGCTGCAGCCTGTATCGGCTTGAGGTTTAACCCTGCCAATAGGCTTCGACCGGCTTCGGAATCTTCCAGACCGATCAGTGCCTGCTGTATCTTGGCGCGGTGATCTTCTGAGACTCGTGGGTGGGCAGCGAAGGCATGGGGTGTGTACTTTTTAGTCTTCCATAAAATACGTAACTGGCTACGAATTGCCGGGTCAGTGTTATTGAAAGTTCGCATGATGCCACCGCCAGCAGAAACTAATCCCCGTGCTACTGCTAAATAGACTGAGTCGTGCGATGACACGTATTTTGGAACATGGCTGATTTGCTGTTTGTTGAGTTCAGCGCGTGGCAACACAGAAGCTGCGAAGGCGGCCGGTGAAGGGAATGCGATCTGCTGGGCATCCAGATCAACCAGAGATTGAAGCGGACTCTGCTTTTTTACCACCATAATGCCTTGTATGCGCTTTCCTTTCTGATTAGCCAGCGCAACGTAACCTGGTGATTGGCTGAAGACTGTGTAGTGATAGGGGTTCATGTAGGCAAAGTCATACTCACCTGCTGCAAGACGAGCCTCAAAGGTCGGGATGTCCTTGGCGGTGGTGAATTTGATCGACAGACCGGTTTCAGCACTTAGTTTTGTAAGCACCGGTCCCCAGAGTTTCGCTAGTTTGGTGGCTGACTGTTGCGGAACAATGGCAAAACTATAGTCTTTGGCATGTAGGTCGGCAGACCAACTCAAGGACAACAGCACAAGGCCAATTAGTCTTTTTTTCATGTAATGTGCCTTTTCTTAATACCGGCTGTGTCGACCCGCCAGCAAAAAACTGTATTTGATTTCTAGTTATGCAAGCCGTCTCTCATTAGTGGGTCGGCCGGAAACTTTACCCCCGGTTAAGCAAAATGTGATTTTGTCGTTATAACTCATACAACAGCGAATACACAGCCTACTCAGTGTTTTACCCGGCATTACCCGGTAACTTGAACGGATTCTCCATGCTTGCACACAGTCTCCCAGAAGACTTTTCTCCGGAAGAAGCGCAGATCAGCGGCACAATTTTATGTGTCGATGATGAAAGCCAGATTTTAAAATCGCTGAAGCGGGTATTTCGTCGTGCCGGACATGACACGGTGATATTTACTAGTGCTGCCGAGGCACTTGAGTATCTTCAGGAAAACACAGTTGACCTGATTATTTCTGATATGCGTATGCCTGAGATGGATGGAAACAAGTTTCTATCCGAAGCCGCCAGCCAATGGCCTAACAGTGTACGGATGCTATTGACCGGTTATTCTGATCTCGACTCAATGGTCGGCGCCATAAACAATGGTCATATCTACCGGTATATCTCTAAGCCATGGGATGAAACAGACCTGTTGATGAGCATCCAGCGGGCGCTGGAAACCAAGCGCTTGAAGGACGAACATACACGTCTTAACAAATTGACCGATGAGCAGAACATAAAGCTACAGGCGCTTAATAGTAGTTTGGAAGAAAGGGTTGCCAAGCGTACTGAAGATTTAAAGAAAGCAAACACCAGTCTGCACAATGCCTATGCTGATTCGGTGGCAGTATTTGCGCGTATTATTGGCATGCGTGAAGGAGAGTCCGCAGCACACGGTGAGCGCATCGCCGAGCTGGCTGAAAGAGTTGCAGTGCATATGAAGCTGGATGACCAGCAGCGCCAAGACATTCAGTATGCAGCACTGCTGCACGATATTGGAAAAATCGGCTTGCCTGATACCTTACTTCAAACACCCTATGAATCTCAGAGCGATGAACAGCGAGAACAGTATCAACAGCATTCGGTAAACGGCGAGGCTGTACTAATGAGCCTGGGGCCGCTTGAAAGTGCTGCAAGTATTATTCGCAGCCACCATGAGCGGATAAATGGTTCCGGCTTCCCTGATGGATTAAAGGGAGAGGATATTCCGCTTGGTGCAAGAATTTTGAATGTTGTAAACGAGCATGATGATTTACTGTCAGGTGCACTTCTGGGGCGCCAGCTAGATGCCGCAGCAGCCAACAGCTACCTTGAGGCCGGAAGTGGTATACGGTATGACCCGAATGTTGTCGCTGCATTTTTGGCGATCAGTGCAGACCGAACGCAAAGTGAAAGTATACGCAAAGAGTTGGTTTTGTCTATTGATGATGTTAAGCCTGGAATGGTGTTAGCGCAGGATATTTATCTTCGCGAAAATGTGCTTATGCTACGAAGCGGCCAAGTGCTGACTGAAAGTTTTATAAAGAAGTTTAAAACGCTGCGTACCGACTCAAAGAAAATGAGCTTGTTGAAAGTTTGTACCTGATTTCAGAGTATTTCGAATGCCACTTAACGCTAACGCTGCCACAGGGTAGTGGCGACCGTCACACCAAAGTAGTTGACAGAATAAAGAAAGGAATCAGAAATGAAAGGGATTGTATTTACATTGCTGGGTGATATGGTTGAGGAGACCTTTGGCCTTGAAGTGTGGGACGAACTCCTGACAACCGCCAACCTTGACGGTGTGTTTATTACCACTGAAACTTACCCTGACGCAGATCTGATGGCGCTGGTCGCTGCTGCACATGAAAAATCAGGAATTCCGGTCAATGATCTGGTGCGTGCTTTTGGTGAGTATATGTTCCCCAAGTTTCACGAATCGAATCCCGGTTTTTTTCTGGAGGGGCAAACGTTAAAAGAGTTTCTATTGTCGGTTGACCGCGTAATTCATGTTGAAGTTAGAAAACTTCACCCCGGTGCCGGGCTGCCTGAATTTGCCTACAAGGACGTGGACGACAGCGAACTGACCATGTTTTATAGATCACCCCGCCAGCTTTGTATGTTGGCTGAAGGTTTGATTGCGGGGGCTGCAAAGCACTTTAATACTGAATATACGTTAGAGCACAGAACCTGTATGCATGATGGCTCTGATTCCTGTGAATTACACCTGACTATGGCGTAAGAACCATGGATCCTAGTGTACTTCAGCGGGCTCTTGATCGAGAAAAAATAAAAACCAAGAAAGCAGAGCAATTGCTAGAGAAGAAATCATTAGAGTTATTCAATTCTTATGAAACTCTAAATGAATCGCATAAGCAGTTAGAGAGTGCACTGTCTGACGTAAAAGAAAAGCAGCACCAGTTGTTACAATCAGAAAAAATGGCTTCACTGGGGGTGATGTCGGCCGGTGTCGCTCATGAAATTAATAACCCAATCTCGTTTGTAGTCAGCAATATTGCATCACTTGCATATGCGGTAGAGCAATTCCACGAGCATTATAAGTTTGTGAGTTCTTATTTATCCTCTAAAAGTGCAGAGGATCAAAAAGCGCTACAGGAATTTTCAAAAAAAGCTGATCTGGAATATCTTTTTGAAGACTGTAGTGGATTGATTGATGAGACTTCTGATGGCCTGAAAAGAGTGAAATCAATAGTTGCTGGTCTGCAGGATTTTGCCCGTGCCGATACTGGGGTAATGGAAACAGTTGACGTTAATCAGTGCTTATTAAGCACCCTGAAGCTAGCGCAAAATCAAATAAGCCCGAACTGTACTGTAGTACAGGAATTGGCTGAACTACCAGAGATTAAAGGCTACCCGGGTAAGCTTAGTCAGGTTTTTCTGAATTTAATTGTCAACGCCAACCACGCCGTTCAAGACAACGCCACAATAACGTTATCCACCGTGATAGATGGACCGGTAATCTTAGTCAGCGTCACAGACACAGGCTGTGGAATTCCGGCAGAAAAAATAGACGATATATTCACGCCGTTTTTTACCACAAAGCCGGTCGGCCAAGGCACCGGGCTAGGCTTGTCAATTTCACACGGAATTGTAGAAGAACACGGCGGCAAGATCAGTGTCAGCAGTGTCGTTGGCGAGGGCACTTGCTTTACCATTACGCTGCCAGTACAACAAGATGGTCAACAAGAACAGCAAATTCGTAAAGTTGCATAGCGGTGGCGTTTAGTCGCTTTCAGCGTGACCCTGTCGTGTATTAGATGGCGCTTTCAGTGTGTCCCTGCCGGGGGCTGCTGTATTAGATGGTGTCCCTGCGGGGCTGTTGTGTTGGATGTTCCCTGC
>JALZUX010000385.1 GCA_023301405.1 Granulosicoccaceae bacterium
CCGTCACTATCATTAAACACCGCATTGCCCACCGAAGAGGTAAGACCGTTATGCCAGAAGCCTCCGTCGCCTAAAAATGATATGGAGCGGCGGTCGGCCTTTTTATCATTAAATGCCGCCGCCGATGCAGGGCCCAATCCGTAGCCCATGGTAGTCGCGCCGATATCGAATGGCGCATTGATAGAAAACAAATGACAACCAATATCACTGGCGATGTGATGTGGCCCAAGTTCTTTTTCCACCATTTTTGTGGCGGCAAAGATGGGACGCTCGGGACAACCAATGCAAAAACTTGGGGGTCGGGCCGGGACGGTTTTCGCCAATTGCGATGTATTTTGCACGGGTGTGTTAGGGGCACGGGCAACCGCTGGTAACAGCTCACCGGCACACTGCGTTAGAAACGTTGAAATGCCCGAGAACATGACAGGCCCCGTCAGCTCCCCTGCCTGTGGAAACGGGCCCTTACCTTCCACCGCACAACGAGCACCGGCTTTGTGGAAAATTGCACGAATATTTTGCTCCAGGTAAGCCGGATGCCCTTCTTCAATAATCAAGATGCTTTCTTTGCCGTTAGCAAATTCAATCAATTGATCATCAACCAACGGGTAAGTCACGTTCAACACATGCAGAGGAATGTCGCTGTCCCCATACAGCGTCGCCAGCCCAAGCCGCTTTAGTGCTCGCATCACCCCGTTGTACATACCGCCCTGACAGATAATGCCCACCTTGCTATTCGACGGCCCGAAGTTTTCATTTAGGTTGTGACTGCGAATGTAGTCGATAGCGGCAGGCAAACGCTTAGTGACTTTTTCTTGTTCATGTAAAAATGACGCAGGCGGCAATACAATACGTTCAATATCACGCTTAGGATTTTCCAGCGCGTCTTTCACTGTCATCGTAGGGCTGATGTTGTCCTTCGCTTCAAATTCGCCTAAAAGATGGCACGAACGAATACGCACTTGCAGCATAACCGGACTGTTTGATGCTTCAGACAAAGAAAATCCATCACCCACTGATTTAACAATCGATGGCAAATTAGGCCGTGGATCCAGCAACCAGATTTGGCTTTTCATCGCAAAGGCATGGCTTCGCTCCTGCATGATCGAAGACCCTTCACCGTAGTCTTCACCAACGATCACCAACGCTCCGCCGGTCACACCACCTGAGGCAAGGTTAGCTAACGCATCCGATGCTACGTTAGTTCCAACAGTTGATTTAAACGTTACCGCGCCACGAATAGGGTAATGCACAGACGCTGCTAAGGTAGCAGCGGCAGTAGCCTCTGATGCACTGGCTTCAAAATGCACACCCATTTCCGATAAAATATCTTGAGCGTCGGCTAGAACATCCATCAGATGCGAGATTGGCGCCCCCTGATAGCCGGCTACATAACCTACGCCATTTTCTAACAGCGCTTTGGTGATAGCCAGAATTCCTTCACCCCGAAAGATATCTCCGTTGCCAATTTTAAGATGCAGAACTTCTTTTGCGAATGATCTTTCTGCCACGGTGGCGTGTTCCTGCTTATATATGCATATTCATACACTTTAGACTGAATCGTTGTGAAACATCAAGTAGTCACAAGTCATGCTCACTTACTGTTTTCGCTGTTGCATTCGCCTATAAACACCGATAGCCTGAATAAAACCCTGACTAAAACCCTGAATATAAAGTTGGCAGTTAACGCAGATTAGTAGCAGGCAGAAAAAATACAACGCTCAATAGAATGTGGTACTCCATTTTCACACGCAAACGCTAGCAGCAAGCTTCTCACCTCGGCACCGCAGACACTTAGGAGTTTTTATGATAAAAAACCACTGGGACCTGGCATTTGAAAACGCGGCCAATATCCCTGGTTCATCTGAATTACCCGCGCTATGGGCTGATCGGGCAGCGCAATACCGCAGTGATGCTATCAAAGCCAAGCGACGCCTTGACACCGACATACCATACGGCACACATGATCGTGAAGTGCTTGATCTAGTGTGGCCTGACACATCACCCAAAGGCTTGCTGGTGTTTGTTCACGGCGGTTACTGGATCAGAATGGATAAATCATACTGGACAGACTTAGCCGAAGGCGCAAGGTCAAACGGGTGGGCGGTGTGCCTGCCAAGTTATACGCTAGCACCCGAAGCACGTATAAGTCATATGACCACACAAATCAGCCACGCCATACGCAAAGCGGCTGAGCTGGTCCCCGGCCCTGTCAGACTAGCTGGTCACTCTGCCGGAGGGCACCTTGTTACCCGCATGCTATGCAACCACAACATACTTCCAGCTAGTGTACTGCAACGCGTTGAACACACTGTGTCAATTAGCGGGCTTCACGACCTACGCCCTCTACTGCATACAACGATGAACGATTCACTTCAACTTGATGAAGCCGAAGCCATCGCTGAAAGCCCGGTGCTGCACAGACCGCCTGCTCATACCAGAATCACAGCGTGGGTCGGCGGTGGCGAACGCCCCGAATTTATCCGTCAGTCACAGCTACTAAAGATCATGTGGGAAGGCCTTGATGCGAATATTTTGTGCACCATTGATTCTGAACATAATCACTTTACAGTAATTGAGGGCCTTAAAGATCCAGCTAGCGCAATAACAAAAGAGATCATCAAGGATCTGAGCCAGCATTAACCCCTGCTGCTGATATACAGATTGGCAAAACTTGATTGCCACCATCACTTTACAAAACGGTTCTAACCCGCCAAAGTTCCGGGAACAACTCGACCTCTAGCATGCGTTTAAGATAACTGACACCGGCAGTACCGCCAGTACCTTGCTTAAAACCTATAATGCGCTCAACGGTAGTCACATGATTAAAGCGCCAGCGCCGAAAGTAGTCTTC
>JALZUX010000386.1 GCA_023301405.1 Granulosicoccaceae bacterium
GTTTAGGTAGCCCCGTTGCATTGGTTTAATCTTTACAACTAATTTGTCGTTCTTTATATTAAAAGATACCAATCGATGATCAAATTGATTGCAGTATTACTTTTTTGGCTTGATTGGTTTACGGGTAAATAAATTCCACCTTACGGTGCTTAAAAAATGAACTCTCTATCCGCTGATAAGCTAATGCGTTCTTCACTTTATGTTCCTGCCAGCAATAGCAGAGCAATTGAAAAGTCATTATTGCTAGACTCTGATGTGATCATTTATGATCTGGAAGATTCGGTAGCAATTAATGCTAAGCAATCTGCTCGTGAAAACCTTATTGGTGTATTTTCCGCAAAAGAAATTAGCGACAATCAGACTGTTATCCGTACAAATAGTATTGGAAGCGCTGACTATCTAAAAGATCTTGAGACTGTTAGAAAGTGCGGACCTACCGCAGTGCTACTGCCCAAAGTATCTAGCGTTGCCGACTTGGAATTGTTTGAGCGTGATTCAATTGCCAGTGGTTTAAGTGAACACATTAAAAGCTGGTTCATGATCGAGACTGCAGCGGGAATAGTTAATCTGGCAGACATCATTGAAGCAGGACAGCAGTGCCGATATGAATTGAAAAGTCTAGTTGTGGGTCATAATGATCTGGCCAAAGAAACCGGCGTATCACTGGCCGAAGACCGGCGCTATTTAGTGCCTTGGCTCATGCAAATTGTATTGCACGCTAAGAGCAGGAATATAGAAGTTATTGATAGTGTCTGGAATAACTTTAAAGACATTGACGGTTTTAGTGCTGAGTGTCGGCAAGCTAAACAAATGGGGTTTTCTGGTAAAACTCTTATCCATCCGTCTCAGATATCCACTGCCAATGTTGCTTTCAGCCCGGATGAGGAAGAGATCAATCACGCGAAGGTAATAATTCTTGCTTATCAACGGCCTGAAAATGCTGATGCCGGTGTGATCAGCCTGAATGGACAGATGATTGAAAGGCTGCACTTGCAGCAGGCTGAAGCGCTATTAGCGAAGTATGGTATTGAGCCTTTTTCTGCCCCGTAGTAGCTATAGCGCTAATGGCTGGTGCGATGCCATTTTTCATCAGAATTAAGCTGATTTAATCTGTAATTTGCCATCGTAGTGGCGCGATTGAAGTCTATCCTTTGTCATACGCAAACATAGAGTAGGGTTCAGCAGTGGACAATAATGACAACGTAGCGCAGACAATCGCGCAATTTAGATTGCAAATTCTTCTAGCATGCCTGGCGCTATCGTTGGTGCAGGTATTCCTGTAGTGAACAGAATAGTTCGTACACGCCGCTATGCGCTCAAGCTAAACAATAATGCCCATAGGTAGTAGAATAAGCGGTTTCTATCTTCGGGTGTTTAATGAGTAAAAAAGCAATTGTTCTTTTGAGTGGCGGCCTCGATTCTACAACTGTCGCGGCTATTGCCAAATCACAGGGCTATGACGTTTTCGCACTGTCTTTTCGTTATGGGCAACGGCATGAGGCAGAGCTACAGTCAGCTGCCCGTGTGGCCGAGGTGATGAATATTTCAACGCACGTGATTGCCGATATTGATCTGCGTTTGTTTGGCGGGTCTGCCCTTACCGCAGACATTGATGTGCCCAAGAATATTGATCAAGGGTCTGATGAAGTCCCTGTCACTTATGTGCCCGCGAGGAACACCATCTTCCTGTCTTTTGCATTGGCCTGGGCGGAGGTTCTTCAATGTCATGATATTTTTATCGGTGTTAATGCGGTTGATTATTCTGGTTACCCGGACTGCAGACCCGAGTTTATTAAATCATTCGAAACGATGGCAAATTTCGCAACTGTGATCGGTACCGAGTCGAGTAATAGAATATTAATCCAGACACCACTGATGGAAATGACTAAAGCTGACATTATAAAACGTGGAATAGAGCTTGGTGTCGATTATAGCTTGACCACCAGTTGCTATGACCCAGTGGGTGACTCTGTGCCATGCGGCGGTTGTGACGCTTGTATTTTGCGGGCACGTGGGTTTTCAGAGGCTGGGTTAGACGATCCGCAATTAAACAAATAACGTATTGCCCATCGTTAGATGAGCATTGAATCATGCAGTAAGTGAAAGCTGAGCTTGTTGTCGTTTAAGTTTAAAGCATAGTGTTTAAAGCCATGAGTATCCCGGTCAGTGTGTAGTAGCCTGAACTTTGACCGTAGCCCGCCAGTTTACTTGCTGAGGTAGAAAGTAGAGTTTGCTTACTTTCGTCCGGTACATCCATGAGAGAAATTAATTCCAACACATTGTGAACAGGATCAACCGCTTGCCCATCGCAGGCTGCCATTAGATGTGCCAGGCTTATGCGATTGGTTCTGTCAGGCGCATAACTTTTCACCCATTGGCTAATGTGTGATTGATAGCTGTTAGTGTTGAAATGGTGCAAAGTGGTAAGAATGCCCACCAATATGTCATCACCTGCGGGTGTTAATCCATCACCACAGCCAATAATACCGATAGCACTTGTCAGGGAGTCTTCAAAGCCAGCGGATAGAACAGGTTGTTGGAGAGCTCGCTTTAGTAGAGATGAACAATGCTGAAGCTGCTTCTGCGCTAACTCACTTGTAGTATTGTTATGCTTATTGCTTATGATGTTTGGTGAATGACTTGATAGTATTTGTTCCATGGTACTGATACAGCAAGGCAAGTTTAGTAGCGTGATTTTATTGGATTTATCTGCTGAGTACCGTTGGCGATTCTTAACGCACGCCGCTGTATCGGTACTAAGTCGATAACCGCTGCCAAGCGTTATTGCGTTATTGCTATGAACCCATGGATCACCAATCGCTAGTCCATGGATGTGTGGTAAATCAGTGCCAATATTCAACGGTCCTGTGACTAAGCTGGCTGTACCGAGGCAGCAGATTTTGTCACTACTGCGTAGATAAATAGAATTAGTAAACACTGCGAAGACGTCGCCGTGTTTTTCATCTAGAACTGACTGAGCCAGCAGCCCGTATTCTTTAACGTGGCCGGTGCGCAACTATGGGAGCTGGTTAATTATTGCCGCTGCAAGCTCGGCCGCTGCACTGTTGCAATCACATAGAATGATGCCACCTTCGATAAGCGCTGCCCGCTGCTGTTGTAACCCTTGTGGATCAGAATCTGTTCCGCACACTGATGCGATGACAATCGGTCTGTCGTTGTTAGTGGTAGCCAGACTATTCATAGTGTCGACTACCGGTTGTGCAGGGTTGTCATGAGCGCCGTAACCTAGCACCACATCAAGTAGAATCACTGCGACTGTAGAATCATTCAGGGCCTCTTCGAATGGTGAAACCCTTACCTGTGGCTCGATCATCGGGTGTGGTCTGCCGACAGTGTATTCATCTGCTCCCAAGTCTAGAATCTGGTGTTCGGCGTCTGAGCTGTTTTCCAGAGATAGTGACCCTGGCGCTGGGGCATTAGACGCTGTTTTAAGCCCCGCACTTTTTAACAATAGCTGTGATTCTGTACACAGCGTGCCACCGGTATAGAGTCCTTTAAGTTTGGACCGTGATCCGGTCAAAGTACTGATAAGTTGTTTAGCTTGGTTGGTGGTGTCTGTTCGACCTAGTGACTCCCCAGAAGCAAGCTCTGCTGCATCACGCAATGTAGCGGTTTGTCGCAAACCCTTGATAGTGTTTTGTGATTGTCCGAATACGCAGGTAATCACTGGCTTGCCGCAACTGGCTAGTTTGTCGAACACCTGTGCTGCCGTTGCCGGGCCGGGTGGTTTTGAAATCAACACAATTTGGTCAATAGAATCGTCGTTAGCCAGTAAGTCGATAGCCGCTAAGGTTGATATACCGCCAACAGCATCGCTTAGGTCACGACCGCCTACACCGATACCGTGTTTTAATTCACCACCCAGTCTATTTAGTAAAACAGCGAATTCCTGCAGGCCAGTACCCGATGCAGCAATAACAGCGGTAGTGGTTTTTTTATTAGAGGCAGGCAGTGGATTAAGGGCGTTGGCGAACGCTAGTGGTACACCATTGATATAAGCGGTACCGCAATCGGGGCCCATGACGAGTAGGTTGTTTTGTTTCGCCTGACTTTTGAGGGCGATTTCTTGCTCAAGGCTTACATTGTCGCTGAAGATCATTACATTTAAGCCCAACTCAAGTGCCACCCGTGCTTCACGTGCGGCATAGCTACCCGGTGTTGAGATTAACGCTAGATTAGCGTCACTGTGAGTAGCGTGGCCACTACGTAAAGTACGCGCCCTGGCAGCACTCGCGGTGGATTTCAACGCGCCACCTTCAAGAGATTTATTGGCGTGTGCTAACGCCCGGTTCGCACTTGCTTTACCTTCGGCGCGTAGGGCAATTATCAGGTCGTTTGGACTGGCGGCTTCACCGGTAGAAGTTAGCACCCCTGCATCTTGCATAATTTGCAGGTTGGAAGGTGTACCGATCATTAGTACGGCTTCATCGATACCTTCCAGGCCGGAAATTTCTGCCGATAGTCGCATCAGGGCGACTGAGTCAAGATAGAACCCTTTGCGTACCTCATTAATGATTTCAGTCACGATGAAGACAACCTTTCAGACAGTGCGATACACGCTTTTTCGAAACATGCCAGCGGTGCATTAACCACTCCGGCGCCGACCTGGCCAATGCCTGGCTCACGATGTGCGATACCAGTATTGATCGTTGGTGTGATACCTGAATTCACGACCTTGCGGATATCAATGCCGGAAGGGACACCGGCAAAATCCAGTGCAGGGATAGTCCATTCAGGGTTTCGTGAATGAGTAATTTCTGCCATGGTATTGGTATAGCCAACAGCATCTGCTGCCCCGCCAGCGCCAACAAAACCTGCCACAGCCGGGGAGGCTGCCATCGCGAACCCGCCCAGGCCGATGGTTTCTACAATAGTGGAATCACCCATGTCAGGGTTGGCGTCTTTTTCAGAAAAGCCCGGGAAGTAAAGGCCTCGAGGCATTTCTACCGGAGCGGTAAACCATTCATCACCGCAGCCACTGACCCGTATCCCAAAGTCGGTGCCGTTTCGCGACATAGCAGTCACTATGGACGAACCGCCGATATCTCGCACCGGATCCATAATTGCCTTGCCCATGGCCATGGCGATATTAAGAAAAAACTGATCGTTGCTGGCAATAAACTGCAGAACTTCATGCGCCGTTTCGGGATCGGCAACACGGGCCATTGTGGGTGCAAGTTCACGCATAATCAGGCTGGTGCAGGCGACGTTGCGTTGATGCATTTCGTCGCCCATCGATAGGCCACGTGCAATGATGTTTTTAAGCCCGATACCTTCGCGGGCTAATAAGGTTTCGGCTAATAGCGGACCGAGCGTGGATTCTATCCAGCGTAGTCGATCAAGCACAGAGTCGTCGTTGCCACCGAAGCGCATAACTTTGCCAAGCCCTTCGTTTACAGCGCAGTAGCTTTTGTTGCCGAAGGTTTTGTTTTCTACCACCATCATTGGCATCGATTGAGTAGTCATGCCGGTCATTGGGCCTACGGCGCTGTGGTGGTGGTTGGGTTCAAACTCGACTTTGCCACCGGCAGCCAGTTTTTCTGCCGCCGAGAGGTTTTTAGCCCAACCTTCCAACACGATTGCACCGCAGATCGCGCCTTGCATCGGACCGCACATACGCTGCCACTCTATGGGGGGACCGGCATGCAGAATTTTATGATCGCCCAATCCATCGATTACGTCTGCGGCACGTTGAACATTGACCAACACCGGATCAGCGGTGTGCATGCGACCAATGGCCTGTTGATTGGCATTGTCGATTAATAAGGCAGTGCCGCTTGAGCTCAAGGCTTCAGCGGCAGCCAGTACGATAGGATCCTTTGATGCCGGGGGACGCCAGTCGATGGCACTGGCGTTGTGCCCTTGGGCATGGAGATCGTCAATAAAGCCTTGTAAGCCGACACCGATGACAGCGGGTCCGTTGTTGAGTAGGTCACTGGCTGACATATGGATATCCGGAGTTAATCTGAAACCGCATTAGAGGTAGAGTGATGCTAACCGACGCTATTATATACTGCCAGCGCAGCGTCGACTCCGGCACCTGCTTTGGCGTTGTGGCCATTACGACGCAGCGTCATTTCAAGTGCTGCCAAACAAGCTAGCACGTTGTCTTTACGACAACCAAATCCCATGGTGCCTATTCTCCAGATTTTGCCATGCAAAGGACCGAACGACGTACCGATCTCTATTCCGAAGTCGTTAAGCATTTCTCCACGAACTTTATCGCCCTCGACGGTGGCGGGAATATAGACGCCCGTTACGTTGGGCATTTTATTAGCAAGATCGCCAAATACTTCTAAATCAAGGGCGCGCAGTCCATTGACTAGTGCGGTGCTGGTTTGAGCGTGACGATCAAAACGTTGTTGCCAACCTTCTTTTAATACTATTCGGGCGCACTCACGGGCTGCATATAACATTGAAGTTGCCTCCGTGTGGTGATTGAGCCGTGACTCACTCCAGTAATCCATGATCATTGAAAGGTCAAAGTAATTCGATTGAATCATCTCGCCATCGGCGGCCTGGTAGTCGTCTGGCCGGATCCCTTCTTCGATGTGCTTACGTGAACGGACTAGTTCTGCTATCCGTTCATTGATCGTGATGGGGGCAATGCCAGGAGGCCCCGATAAGCACTTTTGCAGACCGGCGGTGACACCATCAATCTGCCATTCATCGGTTTCTAATGGCATACCGGTGATAGAAGCTGTGGCATCAACACAAATCAGTACATCATGTGCGCGACAGATTTTGCCGATTTCGTTTAAAGGTTGCGCCATCGTGGTAGAGGTATCACCCTGCACACAGGCAACCACTTTAGGGCGGTGCTGTTTAATCGCATCTTCAATTTGTTGTGGATCAAAGACGGTACCCCATTCTGTTTCGATGGTGATGACTTCGGCGTGGCAGCGAGTGGCAATTTCAGATAATAAATGTCCGAAGCGACCGAATACCGGTACCAGGATCTTGTCACCGGGGCTTAGGACCGACACCATGACTGACTCGATACCAGCGCGTGCGGTGCCATCGATCAGCATGGTCCATTGGTTTTTGGTTTGAAAAATACCGCGATACAATGACATGACCTCATTCATGTATTCGGTAAAGTGTGGATCAAATTGCCCCAGCATTGGCATTGACATGGAGTTGAGCACACGTGGGTCAACTTCCACAGGGCCCGGCCCCATCAGGCGGCGCACAGGTGGGTTCAGTTCTTCATAAAGGTTTTGCATCTGACTTCCTGCTTACTTGGCCCACAGTTGATGAAAGCAACAACAACTAATTGCATCATAATATGAAGAGCCATGTTATTGAACCGCGAGTTTAAATCTCAACGGTGTTATGTGCCCGGTTAGTGCCGGGTATCACAGAGTAATTTGCGTACCTGCGGTGCCTGCGAGTCCATCTACCGCGTCATCAAGGTGAGCGATTACCGCTCGTTTTCCGCCGTCTTGCAGAAACTTAATGGCGGCATCTACTTTGGGGCCCATGCTGCCTTCAGCGAACTCGCCAGAGGTTTGCAGTTTTTCCATTTCTGACAGTGATACGTCACCCAGTGCCAGTTGGTTTGGCTCACCAAAGTTTAAGTACACCTTGTCGACGGCGGTTAGGATCATTAATGTGTCAATGCCAAGCACATTGGCCATCAATGCCGAGCTTAGATCTTTGTCGATCACTGCCTCAACACCGTGACGCGTACCATCGTCATTGCGTACCACCGGTATTCCACCACCGCCACCGGCGATTACAACAGCGCCACTTTTAGCGATGGTTTCGATCAATGAAATATCTACAATATGTTTAGGTAACGGCGATGGCACTACGTAACGCCAGCCACGCCCGGAATCTTCTCGCATTGTCCAGCCGAGTTTCTTTTCAATGTCGCGAGCATCTTCTTCGGAGTAAAAAGAGCCCACCGGTTTGGTCGGGTTACTGAAAGCCGGGTCCTTCGGATCAACCTCGACCTGCGTTAGTAAGCACACAACATGGCGATCGTTACCAACATTACGCAATGCGTTTTCAAGGTTTTGCATTAACAAATAAGCAATGCCCCCCTGACTGTGGGCGACGCAAACATCCATACTCATGGGAGGGATGGTGTCGCGGGTCAGGATTTGTCGCATCAAAATCTTACCGACTACCGGACCATTGCCATGGGTAATCACCAGTTGATTATCCATCGCAAGAATAGGTAATAGTGCGTTGCCGGTTTTTATCGCAAATTCGATTTGCTGCTCTACGGTGCCGGGGCGTTTAGTTGGATGGATCGCGTTACCACCCACCGCGATCAGAATACGGTCTTTAGGTGAGTGACCTTCGACCGTCGATTGAATAGTGTTGGCCATAGCTTAAGGGTAACCTTGCACTTCGAAGTCGGTGAGGAAATCCAATAACACCGCAGCAGTAGTTGCGGCATCTTCAGGGGTAATGCTTTCGTCAGGGTGGTGGCTTACACCATCTTTACAGCGAACAAACAGCATCGCAATCTGTGTGAGGTCGGCAAGTGCCATAGCATCGTGACCGGCTCCACTGGGAAGCGTGTGCACACGGTAGCCAGCATTCTTAATGGCGTTGGCCAGTTGACCGCTTAGCTGGCTGTCGCAGGTTTTGCCATCGGCGTGGTAAGTGCGTTGTGGTTCAATGACTACTTGGCGCTTTCGGCCAATGGCGGCCAGTGCGTTAAATATTTTTTGTTCAACAGAGTCGCGTCTGGCGTCATCACTTGAGCGTAGATCAAGAGACAGCGAGACGTCTCCCGGAATAACATTACCAGCACCCGGCAGTGCCTTGATCATCCCCACCGTCCCGACGACATCGCGTAACTCAGTGCAAATGCGCTCTATCTCAATGATACATTCGGCAGCGGCGACCAGTGCATCCTGACGCAGCCCCATAGGCACAGTGCCGGCGTGGCCAGCCTTGCCGGTTACGTCAATCTGATACCTTGACGCCCCCGAGATGGCTGAGACCAGCCCCACTGGAAGATCTTCTCTTTCCAGCACAGGGCCCTGTTCGATATGAATTTCTACAAAACCCAGAAAGTCATCGCTATGACGCTTGGCGGATTCGAGGTTGTCGGGGTTTTGTCCGAACGCCCGGAGCGCATCGGCAATACTGACGCCATTGGCGTCGGTCTCTTGTAGCGTAGCAGCGTCTAGATTGCCTGCAATTGCCCGGGAGCCGAGTAACGTGGACGGGAAGCGCACTCCTTCTTCATCACAAAAACCGACTATTTCAACCGGAAATGGCAGCTTTTGCTTATTAGCATTCAGTATTTCAATGCACACGATTGGGACTACCACACCAAGCATGCCGTCATAGCGCCCCCCGTTTCGCACGGTATCAAGGTGTGAACCGATCAGTAATGCGGGTCCTTCTGATTGACCCTCGTAGCGACCGATTATATTGCCGATAGCGTCGGTATGGACTTTCATTCCAGCGTTAGCCATCCACTGGCCAGCCAAGTGATTAGCACGCTTGTGCTCGGGACTTAGAGAGACTCGGGTCAGGTTATCTTTGCTTTCTGATATCTCTGCTAGCGCGTTGATGTACGTGAGTATTCGGCTAGCGGCGTCGGCGTTGATATGGTTTGTAGTCATTATTCGGCTGATAGTCGCGGGTTGAAAAGTCAATAACTCAGTAAATGCTTAAAGGGCATTAATTACTCACCTAATTAAGCATGAGTAATCCATAGTAGTCCGAATTTAACCTGATTACTGCAATGTTGTTTGAAGTTCTCACCATGCCTGTAGTTGGTCTTAAGACCTGGTTTGTAAAAGCAACCGTTTCTCAAGGGGCGTCTACAATCTCGGTTCAAGCTCAGTGTTCCAGTCACAGTAAAGATCCAGTGGTATTGAATTACCTGCGGTTGGATTTGTTCACAACAGCTGGATAACCGTATTCTAACGCTTCAGCGACTCAGCCTTATTTCTCCGACTATTTCTCTACGTCCGTACCGGCCTTCCAGTTCATCAAG
>JALZUX010000387.1 GCA_023301405.1 Granulosicoccaceae bacterium
TCGCCATTTTTCGTTTATTGTGTCGAATTCGTGCGATATTTTTCCGATATGTTCACTGGGCCCAAGGAATAAGTAGCCGTCTTTACGCAAAGCAAAGTGCAGTAGATTCATAACCTTTTCTTGTGCAGCGTCTTTTAAATAGATTAATAAATTACGGCAGCTGACTAAGTCAATTCTGGTGAATGGTGGGTCCCGAGTAACATCATGGGTGCTAAAAAATACCATGTTTCTAAGGTATGGTTTTATCTGTGCCTGGCCGTCGGCGCAGTCGAAGTATCGCTCCACCAGGTCAGTGGGCAGGTTTCTTAGAGCTGCCTCGTTATAAACGCCTGAACTGGCCTGGCTCATTGACCGCACATGAATATCCGTGGCCATTATTTTTAGGTGCCAATATATTCCTTTGGTTCGTGCTTCTTCTTGTAGCAGAATGGCTAGCGAATAGGCCTCTTCACCACTGGCGCAGCCAGGCACCCATATGCGCAGTCCACTGCCGTCTTTAAGGTTTTTAGTGAGTTCTGGTATGACTTTCTTTTGTAGTACGTCGAAAGCCGCTTTGTCGCGAAAGAACTCGGTCACTTCGATCAATAAATCTGCGTATAACTCTAAAAGCTCTTCTTTATCATTACCTAAGTATTCGCGATAATCATCGATATCGGTAATACCGCGCATCTGTGCTCGTCGCTCAATACGACGATGAATGGTGGCTTCTTTGTACTGCAGAAAATCAGTGCCGTGAGTGTGATTGAGCATTGATAAAACATCAGACAAAGGATCTGATATAGCAAGGCGTTTAACAGATTCCAGTGCTGCGAGCGACTCATTGTTGAGTAGTAATTGAACGGATTGTGCAAGCATAGCTGGTGAGTCGATAGAAGAGTGTGATCCATCAGCTATGACTGAGCGTGGCATGCTATCAAATTTTGTCGTTTCAGGATCTTGAACCAGAACCTTGCCACCTGCTTTATGAATACTTTGGCTACCTTTGGTACCATCGGATCCAGTGCCAGATAACACTAGGCCAATGGCATTTTCACCACGGTCTTTTGCGAGTGACTCGAAAAATATGTCAATCGGTAGGTAGACGGTATTTTTTGAGTCTATTTTCTCAACCTTGAGCTGATTGCCTACTATCGTCATTACCGTTCGAGGTGTATTCAAATAGATAGAATTTGGCTGGATCTGCATGCCGTCTTCAATCCGTTGAATTTTCATACTTGAATGACGTGCAAGAAGTTCATCCATCAAACTGCGAAAATCTGGTGACAAATGTTGGATGATTACAAAAGCGCAGCCAGAGTCAGCGGGCATGGCATCAAAAAACTGTTCTATTGGTTCTAAGCCTCCGGCTGAGGCACCAATTGCTGTAACTGGTATGGTGCTGCCGAGTCCATTAGTGGTCGCTGATGGTAAGGTGTGTTTTTCTTCTTTTGAATCATTAGCCATGGGCTGTATTTTCCTTAAGCCGTTGTTCTGCTTAGCTACAAGGCGGCCGAACAAACACTTGATTTTTTACCAGTACAAGATGCGAGTCATCAAGCTTTGTGGCTTTTGAATATTGGGCGTTTACAGCTGAACAAATTTTGATTGATTACATTACTCTTTGCTTATCGCTATGTTGAGTCGCTGTTGCTGTTGTTTTTGAAGCTTAGTTGCCGTTTCAGTGGAATCGACAAATATTACCCATTGACTATCAAAAGTGCGGTAGATATGCATATCTATATATTGAACCGGGTCGACGTGCGTATTAGCAATAACCAAAGGTTTGTCGTTAGCAGGTAGCAAGCCGGACAGTTGCGGGATCTGTTCTTCGATAGTAAGCGTCGGGTTGATGTCTGCTATTCCGAACTGAGCTAGTTCACCTCCAGCTTTGATTAAACAGTTCTCTTGATCTAGTTGTAAATAGGCATAGCACTGACCAGGATGAGAGATCGTTTTTAGATACCTCAAAATGGCAATGGGTGTTTCGGTAAGCACTTAACTTTCACTCGCAGGTAAGAGTGATTTTGCCAGCAGATCAAACATTTCATTGACCCCGGTTTCTGCTTTAGCGCTTGTCTCTATTGTAGCGGCAGCAGTATTACTCAGTTTTTGTATGCTTTCTTTAAGTTCTGGTGAGTCGATGTTCCACTGATTTTTAAGATCACATTTGTTCATTACTAGAATATAGGGTTTTTCACCCAGTGTTTTTTTGACTAGCTCATTTAGCGATAATGCACTTTTGAAAGTGCCGGGTCGGGTAGGGTCCACGACTAACAGGTAACCTGCCATGCCGCGTAGATAGGCGGGTAGAACAGATTGATAGCCATCTTCGCCATAGACATCCCAAAGTATCAGTGACATTTCTATGTTGTTTATCGTTACCTTTTTTTTATCTATTTTCACACCGATCGTCGTGGTGTAATTTTCTGTGAAGCTATTGTCGACGAAGCGACGCACTAAGCTGGTTTTGCCGACCGCAAATGAACCTAACATACAAACTTTTTTTTGGATCATGGTGTTGAATCTGCTTTAATCAGCGTACTGAAACGTTATCGATTCCAGTTACTATTGGCGCAAGCCTTAATGCTTTAGCGACAAATGCTCTATCGCCTCCGGTGACTTGTAGAGTGGTACCTTCCACAGCGAGTTTCACGTTGGCGGGTGGGTGTAAAACGGCTTGCACACGGGTTAAAACAAACGCTGCATGAAGTGCTTGATAGGGTTCGAAAATGTGCATTACGTAATCTGTATTGATGTTAGTTTTTGCTAGTAGCCTTGTTGGGTGTTGTGCTAAGGGGTCTTTTAAACCTCGCAATATATAGTGTCTGAAGTGTCTTTCGTTTGTAGTCACTATTATTCCAGGCTGGGCGTCAATAATGGCCACGTATTGATTCCAACGATACTTGTCATAACTCTGAAAAAT
>JALZUX010000388.1 GCA_023301405.1 Granulosicoccaceae bacterium
ATATTCCTTTGAAAACCTAGCATAGAAGGCCAAAAGAGCCACAATGTCTAAAAGCTAAATATTACAGACGGTCCAGAACACGATAACTGTTATTATGGGGAGATCGCCCGGTACCACTAGTGCGAAAAATTCAAACCACCAAATAGGTATCCTACCTTGAGCCAATCAACGGCCTTCAGTTCACTGGATCTCCAGCCCGATCTTGTCAAAAACCTGGACTCGCTAGGCTACGACTCAATGACGCCGATCCAGGCGCAGAGTTTGCCATTCATCCTGTCGGGGCGTGATGTGATCGCGCAGGGCAAAACCGGCTCGGGAAAAACAGCGGCATTCGGTTTGGGTATTTTGTCGAAACTAGAGCCAAAGCAGTTCTTGGTGCAGGCAATAGTGCTGTGCCCGACCCGTGAGCTAGCCGATCAGGTGGCAGCAGAAATTCGCCGATTGGCCCGATCAATACCCAATATCAAAGTGCTGACCCTTTGCGGTGGCACGCCAGTGCATCCTCAGTCCGGATCCCTTGAAAAGGGCGTGCATATTGTGGTGGGCACCCCCGGTCGTGTCGAAGACCATCTTGAGCGTGAAACACTTGATTTACATGATGTAAAAACGCTGGTGCTGGACGAAGCCGATCGTATGTTGCAAATGGGCTTTGAAGAATCCGTTGATGCCATTCTTGCCAAAGTCCCTGCCGAACGACAAACCCTGCTGCTCAGCGCCACCTATCCTGAAAAAATTCAAAGCATTGCAAAAAGAATTCTGAAAGATCCTGAAATGGTGGTGGTGGACGCAAGTCATGATGACATCACCATTGACCAACATTTCTTTCGAATTCCAGATGGGCAGCAAAGACTGAATGCACTCAGATTGCTGCTGCTGAAGCATCAGCCCGAATCAGCCCTAGTGTTCTGCTCAATGCGGCAGGATGTGCGCGATGTGACCGATAAATTGAAAGGTTACGGCTTTAGCGTACTGCCCTTACATGGTGAGCTTGAACAACGTGAGCGTGATCAAACATTAATTCGCTTCTCGAACAAAAGCGCGATGGTGTTAGTGGCCACTGATGTTGCCGCCCGTGGCCTTGATATAGACTCCCTTGATGTAGTAGTGAACTATCACCTTGGCAGAGATTTGGAAGTCCACGTGCACCGTGTCGGTCGAACCGGTCGGGCCGGAGGCACTGGCATGGCATGGTCGTTTTACGATGGCCGCGACAATGCAAAAATCGAACAGATCGAAGAACAGATTGGACGTTCTATCCGAAGTGCCAGCCTTCCCCCGCCGGCGATTCTTGATCAGTCTGTGCCTCGCGCGCCAATGATTACCTTGCAAATTGATGGCGGTAAAAAACAAAAACTTCGACCCGGTGATATTCTTGGGGCGTTGACCGGAGAGGGCGGCATCGAAGGCGCTCAAGTGGGTAAAATCAAGGTCGTCAGCAATCGCTCCTTCGTGGCGGTGAGCCGTGAAGTAGTTAAGGCTGCTTTGGAAAAGCTGGGTAATGGCAAGCTTAAAGGCCGTTCTTACCGGGTGCGATCTATCTAAACAGTCCGGGCCCGCTGCTTGTGATTATCGTTTAGTAGCGTTCTACACGGTAGCTTGTAGTGTCTATTCTTAATTATCTTGTCTGCTGCATACAGCTGCTAAAAGGTGGCCGAATTTCTAGTTAGTCGCTTTATGGGTAGTGTAGTGTTGCTAAAGGGGTAGATATTTGTGGTTGCAACGGCGTGATTAACATATTAGCCTGTAAAATTGGCTGGTGGCAATGATCGTACTCAAGGCGCAGTAAGTAACCATTTCTGAATCTCATTGCGTCCTTAACAGGGACAGGTCACCGGTCGACAATCAAAGAGTGGCCGGGTGAGATTTAATACCCGGGTTATCGTCGACCGGTGATCGTCTGATCAAGTCAGCGGCGAAATTTCAACCATCGAAAAATGCAAAACAATAGAGACCAACCGCAATGCCCGAAGTAAAAGTTAGGAAAATGATTGTTTCAGTAGAGGAAATCTGCCACGAAGGTGGGCCGGTAGCTGAAACCCCATTGAAAAAAGCTTCTTGTCTAGCAGTGATTGAAAATCCTTTTGCCGGCCGCTATGAAGAGGACATCAGTGGCTTCATGGAAGACCTGAAACCATTGGGTGTGGAAATGGCAGGGAAACTCATAGAAGCGCTTGGCGGCAGTCCGGATAACATTCAAGGCTATGGCAAGGGTGCTATTGTTGGTGAGGCAGGCGAGGTTGAACATGGTGCCCTTTGGCATGTGCCCGGTGGGTATTCAATGCGTGAACTGATCAAAGACAGCATGGCAATTGTGCCTTCGACCAAAAAGGTGGGTGCACCCGGTACTCGACTCGATATTCCACTTACCCATACCAATGCGTCTTATGTTCGCTCGCACTTCGATGCAATGGAGGTCAGCATTCATGATGCACCACGAGCCAAAGAGTTGGTATTGGCACTGATAATGTCAACCGGTGCCAGAGTGCATAACCGTGTCGGTGGCCTTGATTCGAATGACATTGTTGGTGAAGATGGCTTGCGGTAATTAACAGCTGAAGGTGGTTGTTACAGTAGAACAATCACAGCACGGAAAAATAACGGTAAGGCTCAAAGTAGCAGGCAAAGATGCTCTGTATCTAACCTATGGAAGACAGGGTTTAAAGCGAGG
>JALZUX010000389.1 GCA_023301405.1 Granulosicoccaceae bacterium
GTCCTCATTGTCCTCATTGTCCTCATTGCTATCGGAGTTTTCGGTAATGGTTATAGTAATGGAGTCAGATGCGGAGAGTATCGAGTCGTTTGCGGTAAGTGTTACGACATAAATACCCGGCAGAGAAAACAGGGCATCAGTAGTGGTCGCTGTTAAATTGGTGAATGTGGCGGTACCGGGGCCACTGTCTATAGACCATGAAGTAGTTAGCGTGTTGTTTGGCAGTTCATCATCACTGGCGGAACCGATGAGAGTAATGACATCGGTGATTAGAAAAGTGCCGCTAAATCCAGCGTTAGCTATCGGGGCGGTATTGGTTGGCTCAACGTTCTGATTGTTCGGGTTGTAGGTGGGTGATGTTGTTAGCTCCATTTTATCCAGTGCAAGCCCATCTTCCCGCATCCATATATTGACGATGTGGTTCCCGGGACTCGAGACAGACAGCGTGGCGACGGAATTGTCACGGGTGTTTTGTGACCAAGACCAGTTAGGCGGGAATTCATCAATTTTGTCGGCACTTTCCGCCAGTACACCATTTAGTCCAACGTGCACACTGTCACTGGCGCCTTCGCCGCGGCTATCGGTATCTCCGTAGCCTCGCAGCCATACATACCAGTTACCAGCCGTTGGAAAATTAATGTTATAAGCAAGCATGGGGCTGTTGTTAGCATTGGCTTTTAGACTGCCATTGTCGGGGGTGGTGATCATGGAAGCACCGCCGCTGGCGTCTGGAAGGTTACCTGTGATCCAACTGTGTGAGGCAGTTGCTACAATATCAGTATAGTCTTCAATCTCTATTTCGATGACATTGCTGGTCGTTGGAGGGGGGGTTGTAGTCGTTGAGATTGCATAGATTTCTATTGCTTTAATGCTGGGGTTTTGTGCCTCGTGCAAAAACTCAATATCGAGACTGGAATCAGTGGTAACGGTAAAGCTTTTCATTACAGCGGCATTAGCGCCGACATCGGCGAATATATCGTAGTCATCCAAAATCGTCTGGTTTTCAATGTTCACATCGAAAACCCGCTTGCCGACCTGAAACGCCGCGCCCCATGTTTCAGCAAAATAGAGGCGAACTTCGTAGTTTCCGGGAATTACAGGCAGTTTCCAGCTCATTTCGGGTGCATTGCTGCCATCCCATCGTTCGCTGAGAAACAGGTCAGCTGGAGTACCAAACGGAACGGAAGCGTGAGCTAGGCTAACAGTTGCCTCATTGACGAAGACGTTACCTGTATTCCTGTAGAGCGAAGAGCCATTCTGGTCGGACTGCCAATTGCCATCTTCAGCATTGATCTGGTTACCACCGACATTGATACGATAGGTGGGGGTGGAGGCTAGGGCAGGCGCGAGCGATAGTTCAATCTCGCTGGTGCTGGTGCTGGTGCTGTTGCTGTTACAGCCGGAAAGTAGTAGGAACGTCAGCGCCGTAACACTAGTCAGGACGTGCCTGGAGGTTGTAGCCACGCCAAGCTTAAGAGTGTAGTAAAGTAGTTGATAAGTCAGCATTAGGTTGATCTGTTCGAAAGCCAAGACTATTGCAAACACACGACAACTTTCACGCCAGAATTAGTTTTTGCAGATTAACTTGGCGAGATTTGCAAGATCGTTGGTCCGAATTAGTATTCCACTTATTTGGACTTAGTGGACTAGGTGCAACTGTCCGTCTTTGGTGCAATGAAATTAAAAATCGGAGTCAAGGTTGGCAAGTTTAAATTCAGATTCTGTAATCGGAGGAATCAAACTTAAGGATCTTTCGAAAGGGTACACGATAAGCGGACATGAGAAATTGGATACAGGTTAAGCTGAGGAAGTATTGGCGGTGTCTCATATAATCTTATTAGCATGGCGAGCTATGCCGTCAATATAAAATTGCTTAACTGCGCTGATATAATTGGTTGCTTGCGCCCGAATCGACAAACGTGGTGGGTTGTTTGCGTTTACCGGTCTCGACGGCATTGTCGTTCAAAACTTATAAGTTACGAAACTATTCATTACATTAGCCCTCGACAGGATAACGCTATTGAAAGGCCGTCTCAAAAAAGCTCCGCAATTTCCTTGAATGCAATCGCTCTGGTTCCATCGCAGACAACTTCTTCAGCGCTAGCATCCCTATCTGTAAATGCTGTGCGACTTGATCCTGATAAAACTTTGATGCCATCCCTGGTAATTTAAGCTCGCCTTGCAATGGCTTGTCAGACACACATAGCAGTGTTCCGTAGGGCACCCTAAGTCGAAAACCGTTGGCGGCGATGGTGGCTGATTCCATATCAAGGGCGATGGCGCGTGACTGGGATAGGCGGCGCACCGGTTCGCGATGGTCTTGAAGTTCCCAGTTGCGGTTGTCAACTGATGCGACGGTGCCGGTACGCATGATTCGTTTCAACTCAACACCGTCTAATCCGGTGACTTCTGCAACGGCGGCTTCTAGTGCTTGTTGTATCTCTGCCAGTGCTGGAATAGGGACCCAAACCGGGATGTCATTGTCGAGAACTTTGTCGTCGCGAACATAGGCGTGGGCTAAGACATAATCACCAAGCGCCTGTGAGCTGCGCAATCCAGCGCAATGCCCAAGCATCAGCCACGCATGCGGGCGCAGTACAGCGACGTGGTCAGTGATTGTTTTTGCATTGGATGGACCTACACCGATATTGATCAGTGTTATTCCCCGGCCTTTTTTACCAACCAAATGATAAGCGGGCATCTGCGGTTGTCGTGTGACATGCTCACCGGTGCTGTGGTTTTCCCCTGACATTGTGATTACGTTGCCGGGTTCGACGAATGATGTATAGGGAGAGTCACCGTCTTTCATCATGTCATGTGCTATGCGGCAAAACTCATCGATATAAAATTGATAGTTGGTAAACAGCACATGGTTTTGGAAGTGAGATGTATCAGTAGCGCAGTAGTGGGCCAGGCGGTGCAATGAATAGTCAATGCGTGGTGCTGGAAAAGGTGATAGCGGGCTGGGTTCACCTTCGGCTGGCTCGTAGGTGCCGTTTGCGATGAAGTCGTTCACTTGTGAAATATCGGGAACGTCAAAGGTGTCACGCAAAGCGGCACTGATATCGGCGGAGCTTTCACCGGCAACATGAGTGCCTGCTTCAAGTGCAAAGTGTAGTGGGATGTGCGTCTCGGATTCTGCTATTTCAATGGGCCTGTCATGGCTAGTGATAAGTAATTCGAGTTGATGACGGAGGTAGCCCTGAAATAAGCTAGGCTGCGTGATGGTGGTTGAATAAAGCCCCGGCTGGCTAACATGCCCGTAAGACAAATTTGACGTGACCCGCACATAGGTATCGTTGCGAAAAAGTATTTGCGGGTAGCAGGCACGGTACTTTTCAGCGGGTAGATCACCATCAAGGTAGCGCTGAAATGCATCACGCAAAAAGGTGGTATTACGTTGGTAAATTTCAATCAGGCGGTCGACGGCGGCGACGGGGTCGGTGTAGGTCTGTGGCTGGAAAGCGGGTGGTGAATTGTAGCTCAGATTCATTATCTTGATCACTTTCTCGTTGATTGTAGCTGCAAACCCGTCACAGTAGATAGTCAATTACGCAAAATTACCGCGCAGCGCGCAGCATACTGCTCGTATCGTCTGAGCGACACTGTGTGGGTAAATTCGACTTTTACTGTATACAAATTGTATTTTAACGGTGATTATTTAAGTTGGTGATTATCGCTATTGGCCAAAGAATGAAAAAACAAGCACTCTACGAAGCGCTGCGGGTGCGTATTTTAACGCTTGATCTAGCGCCCGGCACTGGTATGGATGAGGCGCTACTGGCAGAAGCCTACGGGGTTTCCCGAACGCCTCTGCGGGAGGTGTTTCACCGACTGGCGGGTGAAGGGTTCATTGCTCTTGAATCAAACCGAGGGGCTACAGTATCCTCGATGAACTTATCGGTAATGCGCAATTTCTTTCAAACCGCGCCAATGATCTATGCGTCAGTGGCCAGGCTTGCCTGTGAGCACGCTACGGCAAAGCAACTGACCGAACTTAAAGCTGTGCAACGGCGTTTCAGGGCGGCCGTAAAAAAGCGTAATGTGGCTGATATGTCGATCAATAACTATCGTTTCCATGAAGTGATCGGGCAGATGGCGGCTAGCCCTTATTTAACGCCCAGCCTGCAGCGATTGCTAATTGATCACACTCGCATGAGCCAGACGTTCTACCTGACCCGTTGCATGGAAGAACAACACCGTGTTGATCTTGCCTGTACTCAACACGATGAAATGATTGAAGCCATTGGCCAGCAACAAGCGGCGCATTGTGTTGAATTAACTCTAGATCACTGGGCATTATCAAGAAACCGAATTGAGCTCTACGTGCAACCAGACCCGTTGCCGGAAGACCCTGAAAAACATGTTGAACAACGCGCGGTTGGCAAGTCGCAAAAGGGCAGAAAATGACCATGAAATTTGAAGGTATTTATACTCCTGTAGTAACGCCTTACAACGATGACTTCAGTTTTAATGAAGCCAATTTTACCCGTGCTATTGAATACCTGATTGCTGGCGGCGTGCACGGAATTATTGTCGCCGGCACCACCGGTGAATACTATGCGCAGACAATGGAAGAGCGTGTGTCGTTAATGGCGCTTGCTAAAAAAATCATTGGCGACCGCGTGCCTTTGATTGTAGGGACAGGTGCCATAAGGACCGAAGACAGTATTGTTTATGCACAAGAAGCGGTATCAATCGGGGCTGACGCGTTGCTGGTTGCCACGCCGCCGTATGCTTACCCGACCGGACACGAAATAGCCTTGCACGCGCTGGCAATAGACCGCGCGGCGAATCTGCCGGTGATGCTATATAACTATCCCGGGCGTATGTGCGTAAACATGGATGAAGATACGCTTGATCGTCTGGGGCGTTCAGCCAATTTTTGTGCGATCAAAGAAAGTTCTGGTGATCTAAACCGCCTGCATATGCTGGCACTTGAGTACCCGCAAATTCAGCTTAGTTGCGGGATGGATGATCAGGCGCTTGAGTTCTTCGCATGGGGTGCAAGGTCATGGGTGTGTGCGGGGTCAAACTTTGCACCGCAGGCGCATATTGCGTTGTACCAGGCGTGTGCCTTGGAAGGTGACTTCACCAAGGGTCGTAAAATTATGTCGGCGATGATGCCGCTGATGAGGGTGCTTGAGCAAGGCGGCAAATTTGTACAGTGTATCAAGCACGGACTGACTGTAAGAGGCATCAATGCCGGACCGCCACGCCGGCCTATGCAGTCTTTGAATAAGGATGAAGACCACCAATTGGCCGAGGTAATAACCACCCTTGATAAAACCCTTGCTGAAATAGAAAAGGAGTACGCCCAATGAGTGACTTGTTCACTCAAGATGACTACCGGGCCGTTGTAGATAGCATTGATACTCTACAAGGGGAGTTTTGTGTTGGCCGGGCGCAGCGGACCAACACAAATATGCTGTCGGGCATTTACCTGGTAACAGGCCAAAATGATCATGCCACCATGGAGATCGCGGGATGAGAGAAACGATGCCAAGACGCGGCGGCCGTGAAACACGGCGCAAGTCGCGATTAAACAAAGTAGACCCGATGCTGCCCACGTTAAAACGTGGCCTGCCTTTGGTTGAACCGATGTCACCGGATCAGGTTCAGCGTATTGATAATGCGTCGATGGATATCCTTGAAAATGTTGGTGTGGTTTTTCGTGATCCACAAGCAATAAGAGACTGGCAAAGCGTAGGTGCTGATATCCGCGACGGTGACCGCGTGTATCTTGATCGTGGCTTAGTGTGTGAATTAATTTCTACCATACCGTCTGATATCACATTGCATGCGCGTGATCCTGAGAAAACAGTAGATCTTGGCGGGCCGAACAGTATTTTTGTACCGATGACAGGCGCGCCTTATGTTCGTGGCCTTGATGATGTGCGGCGTGCACCAACGCTTGACGATTTAGCTATGTTTCATAAGTTGTCGCATATGTTGCCGGCTATGCATTCCTCAGCGCACCATATTGTCGAACCGATGGATCACGCCATTAGTCATCGGCATTTAAGAATCACTTATTCGTCGATGAAACATTCAGACAAAACATTCATGGGCATGACCACTAGTGCCAAAAATGCTGAAGACGTATTAGATATGTGCGCTCTGTTGTTTGGGGAGGAATACCTTGAAACCCACGCGGTTGTCACCGGCAATTGCAATGGCAATTCACCTCTGGTTTGGGATGAAGTCATGCTGGGGGCTATGCGGGCGTTTAACCGTCGTAATCAGCCGGTGTTATGTTCACCGTTTGTACTAGGTGGCGCTAATACACCGGCTTCAACGGCACCAGCCGTGGCGCAACTGAATGCCGAAGCGTTATCTGCTTTGGCCTACACGCAAGTAGTGCGTCGCGGTTGCCCGGCAATCTATGGGCACTTTCTGTCAACAGTTTCTATGGCATCTGGCGCACCGATGGCAGGAACGCCGGAAATCAGTTTGATGAATTTTATGATTGGTCAAATGGCACGTCACTACGGGGTACCATGGCGCAGTTCCAATACACTGGGTGGTTCTAAGGTGCTTGACGCTCAGGCAGGCTATGAAAGTTCGACCACATTAATGGCCGTGCTGATGAGTGGTGCTAATTATATCTGGCACTCTGCGGGTTGGAATGAAGCCGGTATGCATTGTTCCGTAGCGAAGTTCATGCTTGACGCCGAGCAGTGCGCCATGGGCTATCGAATGGCTGAAGGCATACGATGGGATGATTTTGATGAAGCGTTAGCGGCGATCCCTGAAGTGGGGCCGGGTGGTCATTACCTGGGGCATGCACATACACTGGCTAACTTTGAACGCGCGTTTTTTATGCCGAGGCTGTTTGATAATAATTCTATTGAGCAATGGATCGCCGACGGCTCTGAGGATGCTACTGCCCGTGCCCTCGCGGCTGCTAAGAAAACGCTTGATAGTTACATTGAGCCTACGCTTGACATCGCAGTTGATGATGCACTTAAAGACTACATTGCACGACGTGAGCGAGAAATCCCTGCGGCTGATGCATTAAACCAGACTCATTAAAGAGTGTTGGTGATTACTGTTAAGCGCATCAAAGCGGTGGCCGGTTGGCGATGGTCATGATCAAGGTTAAAAAATTACCTCATGATGCTGGGCCTGCTGCATGGAATTCTATACTGGCAAATCGCATTGCTGCCCCGGCACTTGCCGAACGCCGCAACGCCGATTGGTTAATCATCGGGGCGGGTTTTGCAGGACTGGCCGCTGCCCGCCGGCTGCGTGAGTTGCACCCGGTTGATCGCATAGTGCTTGTTGAGGCCAGTACCGTTGCCGACGGCCCCGCTGGCCGGAATTCCGGATTCATGATAGACCTTCCACATGATTTATCGTCCGATGATTATGGTGGTGCAGTAGACGCTGATAGGCAGCAAACAGTGGTGAACCGCGCAGCGATAAAGTTTGCTGAAAATACCGCTAAAGATTTTGGCTTGAATGAAGAGGCGTTAGTAGTGAGTGGTAAAATTAATGCAGCTGCAACAAGTAACGGTCTTGCAAATAACCGTGATTACGCTGCGCACCTTACCACCATGCAGGAATCCCATGAACTGCTCGACGCTGCACAGATGAAATCCATCACCGGCATTGACTACTATCAAGGCGGCTTATTTACGCCCGGCACTGCCATGCTGCAACCAGCGCTCTATATTCGAGGAATGGCAGATGGTGTGGTTCGGATGGGAGTTGATCTGTATGAAAAATCGCCAGTGGTAAGTTTGCAGTTGGCAGGTACTGACTGGATAGCAAAAACCCCTTCAGGTGCGATAACAGCACCACGGGTTATTTTGGCGGTTAACGGCCATGCTGAGAGTTTTGGTTTTTATCAACGTAAGCTTATGCATGTATTTACCTATGGCTCAATGACGCGACGGTTATGCGCAGACGACGTGAAGCGGCTAGGCGGTGAAGCACGTTGGGGAATTACACCGGCCGACCCGATGGGTACCACCGTAAGGCGGTTATCGGGTATTGGTGGTGACCGTCTTATAATTCGAAATCGTTTTACTTATAACCCGTCTATGGAGGTGACAAGCAATCGCCTTGATCGAGTTGCGCTTTCACATAATCAGGCATTCAAAGCCAGGTTCAATAGTCTGGGTGATATACCCATGGAGTACACATGGGGTGGAAGGCTATGTGTGAGTCGCAACAATGTTCAGGCTGTTGAAGAAGTCAGGCCGGGGTTGTTTACAGCGGTTTGCCAGAATGGGTTGGGGGCGGCCAAAGGGACGTTGGGTGGAATGGTAGTAGCGGAGTTGGCTAGTGGTTATTCGTCTGAATTGGTTCGGCAAGTGTCGGGTCAGGGTGGTTTAAAGTCGTTGCCGCCTGAGCCGATTGCGTGGGTCGGGGCTAATGCGATTATTCGCTGGGATGAGTTTCAAGCGGGGCGCGAGTTGTAGGGAGGGCCTTCAGAAAGCGAAGGCCAGTTATGGCTTAGCGATAAATTGGCAGCGATCCGAGCTTCGTACAGAAAGAACAGGGTTTTAGCTGGCACTTGAGTGGTCATAGGCGCTGTTGTATTGCTGGAGTTGAAATAAACTTAATTACTGATCGAAATAGATAAGGCAGCTGAAAGGATAGGGTGGGAAATTGTCTTGTTTCTTGTGACGGTGGTGTTCGTAGTTACTGTTAGTTAAGTGGTTAGATCCACAGAAAAAAGTGTGTCGTGTATAGTGGCAAACCGTAGGAAAAAACCGGGTGTCATCAACGGGAAATTATTGCTAACAAGGTGTAGTCGTAGTGGTTTCTATACAGGGAACCGCAAAAGCAGGCGACGGCTTATTTCATGGTTAAGCTGCGTATAGATCAATGAGACGAGATTCACATTTTCATTTTTACAGTGCCTCAACCAGATCTATTAAATCTAATAAAAGCTTAAGCTGTGAACGGTATCGCGTTCCTCAAAGGCAGAAGGCTGCAGACTAGCTAGGTATAGGTTCGAGTCTTTTCGGTTTGACGCGCTGATTCGAACTACCCTGTTTATCCTGAGGCTATTATGAGACTTTCTTTCAAAAAAAGTGTGCTCGCCATTTCGCTAGCGACCTTGTCTAATGCTGTCATTGCTGGCGGTGAACCGGAGCAATCCAACGAGCCACAAGGCGTGGCTGTTGATATCTCGGAGGTAGATTTAGAAAGTGATTTAAATCCTGCGATATTCGAGCCGTCTTTGGATG
>JALZUX010000390.1 GCA_023301405.1 Granulosicoccaceae bacterium
AAATTGGAAAAAAGAAAAATATAAAATGAAATATCTTTCGCGTGTAGTTTACTTTTATACCACGCGAAACAAGATACCTACCCAGAATAAAGGTTGTTGCAAAAAACACCAACACTTTCAAAAATTCGTTAAGCCAAAAATTAGCCAAAGTGACCTCCCCACCAATGGCGGGCTAATAATTAAAAAGCGGCTGCCGATACCAAAATTCTCTCAATGAGATTAACACGACTGCAAGGCAAAGTTAGGTTTCAACACTGGGACTCCACCTCATAGCGATTAGTTTACGTCTAGTCCCGAATACTATGTATTGACCACTCATTAGCAATAGAGTTGTTAGCCAACTTCAGCCGCGCTGTATGCGGGGGCCGATTGCATAGTTAGAATAAGTGGGTAGAACAGCCAGATTGCACAGACTCAACCCCCGTTAGAACCCAACGTGCCCTATTTAGGCATTAGGCTCACGACAAACTCTTCACCCTTCATGTGTCAGTATAGCTTATGCACAACGTAAACCTTCGGTGGAGGATAAAGACTCATATAGTTCTTGAACTGCTCATAGGTCATCGACCGCTTCTGACTTCGTCGGTTTATCCATTTCAAAAACATGAATATCGACTTCTTCAAAAAGCCATCTACTGCCTGCCCATTGAATGACACCCCATAATACTGAACGTGCCCTCTCAACTTCACACAGAACCGCTGCCATAACTCTGCCAGCCTATACTCGTTCCTATGCCTCTTACACCATTGATTTACTGCGCGTAATTTCGATCTGAGTTTCTTGCCGCTACTTTTCAGTTTCGGTATTGTTCTGCCGTACCGCGTCTTTCCAAGGTAGAACGTAAACCCCAAAAAATCAAATGCGCCACTGCCTATACGGTCCCACTTGTCAAACTTGACCAGACTTGTTTTCGCCTGATTCAACGCCAGACCGTACTTCGATAATCGACTCTCCAGTGCCTTGCGAATTCGCTCGGCGTCTTCTTCTGAATTACAACAGATCACTGCATCATCTGCATACCTGAATAACGCCACCTCTTCTCGGCAGTGTACTTTTACCGTATTCTCAAACCAATCATCCAACACAAAGTCGGCAAATATATTGGCTAATACCGGACTGCATACACTTCCTTGCGCTACCCCTTCGTCACTGCGCCGAAAACCCGCATCTCCCAAAATTCCACACGTCAACATCCGTCGGATGTAACGCAGGAATCTTCTGTCGCTTATTTTCTGCTCCAGTAAACTCATCAGATACTCGTGATCTATCGAGCCGAAATAGTTACTCAAATCTAAATCTATCACCACCTTTGTGTTATGACTGTACAGATGCTGGTGTAACGCTTTTATCGCGTCGTGACAGCTTCGTTTTGGCCGAAACCCATACGAATTATTGTAAAACAATGGCTCGTATATCGCCTCTAGCACTTCCTGAAATCGCTTCTGCACTATCTTGTCTACAAAGTTACTGATACCCAACGGCCGGCTAGCTTCACGCTGCCCTTCCCTAGCTATCATCACTTCTTTGACCGCACTGGGGCGATAGGCCATTCGCTTTAGACGGCCTACCAGATCGGTTATATTCTCTCCGAGCCTCTCGCCGTATTGCGCTTTGGTGACACCATCGCTACCGCTGGCTGCTTTTCTGTCCAGCCTGCGGTAACACTGCTGCAGCGACTTCTCATCGAAATGGTGCATCAACTGATCAAACACCATTCCTTCATTCGCCCCAGATAACTAGCTTATCCTTGCAAATCCTGTTGACATCGTCTTTGATTACTCTGAGTTAATCATAATGTTTCCTTTACAAAGGCAAATTTGCCTTGGCCCCTTCCCTCCGTCGGCGTTACCCGACATCATCGGTAATATTGACCATCTGACTTCCTATACATCATCTCTCGGCACTCGCCTTCTCAGCTCGTTTCCGAAATACTTCATCCATGAAGAATGCACAGGGTCTCCCACGTTCATAAAATAGCTTTGATTACATGCCAGGCTCTACGATCCCGAGGGTGCCGCTACACACTACCCAATGCGTGTGTCACGAAGTCGTCTTCTGGTTCCTCGAAAACCATGGACACCTCCCTGGATAACTCGATAACGGGACTCAATCACTTCAGCTTTCGCTTCCGGCCTACAACCTCTCTGCCTACGCTTAACGCTGGCTGTTACCAGACAGCGCTCAAGACTCGATAAACGATGTGCGGGGTTAGCACTTTCATTGCCGTACTTTCAACGGCTAGCTATTTTACGCTTCGTGGCGCACTGAGGCACGAGCATTCATGCAAATGGACACCGCGTGAAGTGTCGGTCTGCAACTTCTTGTTAGGGCTACGTCGCTCACAACGGCCCCGAAAACACTGAACACACACATTCCTTGACCCAGTTGGCATTGAATTAGCTACGGCAATGCCGTATATTGCCGATATGCTCTTTATTGAAGCCCCAAAGTTCACCGAACTTGTAAAAGAACACCTCAGTGACGATGAGTATGCCGCACTACAGTGGATGCTACTAGAGCAACCTGACGCTGGCCCAATTGTGCCTGGAAGCGGAGGCGTGAGAAAAGTACGCTGGGGATTACGCGGCAGAGGCAAACGCAGTGGCATTAGAGTAATTTATTACTGGAAGAATGCTGACGATGAAATTTGGCTGCTAACGATCTACGCTAAAAATGAAACTGAGAACATTCCAGCACACTTGCTGAAGCAGATTGCACAGGAAATTGACAATGACTAAAAGAGACATTGGCCAAGAAATTCTTGATGGCCTAAAAGAAATAAAGGCTCACAAAGCTAGCAATGGCAGCAAGCTTGTTACCCGTAAATTAAAAGACCCCTCACCTGCCAATGTTATACGCGAGAAGCTTGATCTTTCTCAAGATGCTTTTGCTAGTCTTATGGGCGTAAGTATAAGAACTGTACAAGACTGGGAGCAAGGTAGACGCGAACCGCAAGGACCCGCGAAATCTTTGCTACGTGTAGCCGAGCAACACCCCGAAGTGTTTACAGATCTACGGTAGTTTTTCTGCCCTAACGCCAAGTTCAGCGGCGCAGTGCGTGGTGGCGTTTGCGTGATAAAATGGAGGAACGACATTCACGCAAACGACACCGCGTGCTGCGTCGGCTGCACCTTATTGTTAGATTATTTATTATATTCCGTAATTTCACTAATAATGTAGAGCTGCCAGAAACTTCATTTATACTAGCTTACCTATAGTTAAATCCGGATACATAATAGATTCCATCCTTGCAATAAATACAAGCGACCCCAATCACTTCCTTTTTCTCGAATACGAAGCGCCACACGTACCTAAGTTCGTGAGGATACTTAGCTGTGGCCTCTGGATCCGTATCGCCAGTTAAGCACCCCAAGAACTCTCGATTTACATAGTCGCCAAATTCTTCCCGCATTTCCCGCACATCTCGTAAAAAATGTTTTTTTTCTGAGAAATTGACCAAATACTTTTCTTCGAAGCGCTGCGTGAATTTACTATAGCTAGCCTCAGCATCTCCTACTATCATTTCATCTACGTACTGTTCAGCACGATTTAGATTTACGCTGATATCGCCTGTGTAAGCATTCCAATCCTCGTACCCTTCGAGCCTTGAAATAACATCGAGACAACTACCTTTGATCTTTGTTTCTCCTTTATTAGCCTGATTCCTATTAATTTCATTAACTACGTTAAAACACTGCGATTGATTGATGTCGTAGTTCATACTGTTCAGTATTTCGTGTAGTTTCTCAGAGCTTCTATCTACATTATTCGTTGCTTGCATGTTTTTTAACCTCATAAAATTGAAGATTTTAAAGAACACACATTCACCACAGCCTTAAGAGCGCAAGCGGCGGGTTGTGCTTACCTGTTATGGGATACCGAATTATATCGGGTTGAATTGAATTTATTCTGTGTACTGATTATTTCAATTATTTTAAGTTGAATCCTGAGACACAGTAGATTCCATCCTTGCAGTAAATACAGGCAATCATAAGCACTTCGTTTTTTTCGAATACACCGCGCCAGAGGTACCTGAGTTCATTAGGGTATTTAGCCATATTCTCAGGATCGGGATCGCCATTCACACATCCTAGGAATTCCCTGCTCTTGTAGACGCCTAAGTCTTCTCGAATTCCCCGACCTTCTCTCAGAAATACTTTTTCTGTGAAATGAACCAGATACTTTCCTTCGAAGCGTTGTGTAAATTTCTTATAGTTACTCTCAGCGCCACCTTCAAGCATTTCATCTACGAACTGCTCAGCGCGATTTAAATTAGCGCTGATATCTGCTGTATAGGCGTTCCAATCCACAAAGCCCTCAAGCTTTGAAATTACATCCAGGCATTGACCGTGTTTAATTGGGTGACCAAGAGCCAAAAGTGATTCGCGCAGATTGGTTGCGCGCACTTTTACTTCATTAGCAGTTTGCATGAGTTATCAACCTTATAGAAGCGGATGCTTAGCTGGTGCTCGCATTGCCAGTGACCCGCCAGCCACAAAGCTGAAAAAATTGAAGGTTAAACACACATTCACCAAACCCATCAGGGCGCGAGCGGCAGGCAGTGGACGCCTTTATAAAAACTACTGAACAATGCTCGCATTGTCAAGGCCTACTATTTTTCCTCTCACATTACTATTCGACATGTAAAAAACTTCGTTTTATGTTTTTCTCGTATCTGAATCTAACGCCAGCGTTAGCCGCAATTTATGCGGTATTTGCATTGTGGTACAGTGGAGCGACAGCGA